>NZ_JBIUCG010000017.1:0-224199 GCF_044548645.1 Nocardia sp. NPDC051929
TATACTCCCCCCCCCCCACCACCCGTGATTTGGGGCGCCCCTCACCGTCCAACCCTGGCAAACCCGCCCCCCCCCGGGGGGGGGGGGGGGGGTTTTTTGGGGGGGGGGGGGGGGGGGCCCCCCCCCCCCCGCCCCCACCCCATCAACGTGTTCAGCGGCATCTGTTGTCCGCGTTGGCATGTAGGTGAGGTCTCCGGTAGTTGGTTCAGCTGTCGAAGAAGAACCTTGAATACCGGAGACCTCGTGGCCAGCGTAGCGGTGGTGGCGGGGCGCGCGGACCTGACCGATGCCCAGTGGGCCCGGTTGGAGCCGTTGCTGCCCCGGAACAAGAAGGCGGGACGACCGCCTCAGTGGACGAAACGGCAGCTCATCGATGGGATCCGGTGGCGGACCCGAGTCGGATCACCGTGGCGTGACGTCCCGGCGGTGTATGGGTCGTGGCTGGCGGTGTATGGGCTGTTCCGGCGCTGGCAGCGCGCCGGAGTGTGGGTGTTGATCCTGAAGTTGCTGCAGGCGTTCGCCGACGCGGCAAACCGGATCGTGTGGCAGGTGAGCGTGGACTCGACGATTCTGCGGGCCCACCAGCATGCCGCCGGGGCTCGCCGCGATGGTGACGGGCAGGCCGAGCCGCCCGGAGGGGTGGTCCGCGAACCCGACGATCACGGGCTTGGCCGGTCGCGGGGCGGATGGTCGACGAAGTTGCATCTGGCTTGCGAACAGGGCTGCCGGGTGCTGTCGCTGCTGATCACCCCGGGCCAGGCCGGTGACAGTCCCCAGTTCACGGCGGTCCTCGACGGCATCGAGGTGCCCAAGACTGGTGGTGGCCGGCCACGATCACGACCGGTTCGGGTGCTGGCCGACAAGGCGTATTCCAGTCGAGGAAATCGGGAATGGCTGCGTCGGCACGGGATCCGGGTGACGATCCCGATTCCAGCCGACCAGGCCGGCCATCGCCGCAACCGCGGCTCGGCCGGTGGCAGGCCGCCGGTGTTCGATCCGGTCGTCTACCGCGACCGTAACGCTGTCGAACGTGGCATCAACCAGCTCAAACAGCATCGGGCGGTGGCCACACGCTACGACAAGCTCGCTGTCCGCTACCTGGCGACGATCCATATCGCTGCGATCAATCAGTGGCTGCGACACGGGTGAGGACGGGGCCCAACAGCCCGCCCTCCCCACTTCGAAACACTCCCTAGCCGCGCCAACCAACGACGATCGCGTTCGACCGCAGCGTACGTCGTCGTAGGCGGAAGTGCGGGTCGCGGAAAGCTTTTCGCGCGCCGAGCCTCTGGGCAGCGGCTGTTGTCGGATCGCCGAGTGCCTGGTCCCCGGCGGGCTTCCGAGACCCAGGCGGCGGCGGCGTGTTCGTCGCAGGCCCGGACGTGTCGCTCAGTCGGCGAACGGCGACTCGGTCTTCCCGATCAGATCGGCGACGGAGTCCACCACCATCGTGGGGCGGTAGGGGTAGGCCTCGAAGGACGCGCGGGTGGAGATGCCCGAGGTGACCAGGATCGTGCGCATGCCCGCTTCCAGGCCGGAGATCACGTCCGTGTCCATCCGGTCGCCGATCATCACCGTCGACTGAGAATGTGCGCCGATGCGGCGCAGCGCGGAGCGCATCATCAGCGGGTTCGGCTTGCCGACGTAGTACGGGTCGCGTCCGGTGGCGCGGGTGATCAGCGCGGCCACCGAGCCGGTCGCGGGCAGCGAGCCATCGCGGGACGGGCCGGTCGGGTCGGGGTTGGTCGCGATGAAACGGGCGCCTCGCTCGACCAGCCGGATCGCGGTGGTGATGGCCTCGAAAGAGTACGTGCGGGTCTCGCCGAGGACGACGTAGTCCGGGTCGCTGTCGGTCAGCACGTAGCCGATCTCGTGCAGTGCGGTGGTGAGGCCGGATTCGCCCACCACGTAAGCGGTGCCGTTGGGTCGCTGTTCGTTCAGGAAGGTGGCGGTGGCCAGCGCGGAGGTCCAGATCGCTTCTTCCGGGATGTCGAGCCCGGTGTGCCGCAGTCGCGCCTGCAGATCGCGCGGCGTGCGGATCGAATTGTTCGTCAACACCAGGAACGGTGTCTCGTTGGCGCGCAGTTCGGCGAGGAACTTGTCGGCGCCCGGAATGAGATGGTCCTCGTGCACCAGCACGCCGTCCATATCGGTCAAGTAGGACAGGATCGGCTCGTCGTCTGCGCTCACGCGGGCCATTATCCGCTATCGCCCCGCGGCGGCCACCGCAGAAACATTTCGCCCCCGCCGCGGTGTTCTCCGCTGTGAAGATCATCCGCGTCGGGCCGTCGGCGCGGAGGGCGGCAGCGTTGACTACTGTCGATGACGGATCGCGATGGCGGCGAAACGAAACGCGAGGAGCGTGCAGATGAGCGGACTCAAGCTCGGATACAAGGCATCGGCGGAGCAGTTCGGTCCCCGTGAACTCGTCGAGATCGCGGTGCTGGCCGAGCAACACGGCTTGGACAGCGCCACCGTGAGCGACCATTTCCAGCCCTGGCGGCACAAGGGCGGACACGCGCCCTTCTCGCTGGCCTGGCTGGCCGCGGTCGGTGAGCGCACCCAGCGCATCCAGCTCGGCACGTCGGTGCTCACCCCGACGTTCCGCTACAACCCAGCGGTGATCGCGCAGGCATTCGCCACCATGAGTTGCCTGTACCCCGATCGCGTGATGCTCGGTGTCGGCACCGGTGAGGCGCTCAACGAGATCGCCACCGGCTACACCGGCGAATGGCCGGAGTTCAAGGAGCGTTTCGCGCGCCTGCGCGAGGCGGTCGACCTGATGCGCGCCCTGTGGACCGGCGACCGCGTCGACTTCGACGGCGAGTACTACAAGACCGTCGGCGCCTCCATCTACGACGTGCCCAAGGGCGGTGTCCCGATCTACGTCGCCGCGGGCGGCCCCCTGGTCGCGCGGTACGCCGGACGCGCGGGCGATGGCTTCATCTGCACCTCGGGCAAGGGGATGGACCTCTACACCGAGAAGTTGATGCCCGCCGTCGCGGAGGGCGCGGCGAAGACCGGCCGCAGCGTCGACGACATCGATCGGATGATCGAGATCAAGCTCTCCTACGACACCGATCCGGAACTGGCCAGGGAGAACACCCGGTTCTGGGCTCCGCTGTCGCTCACCCCGGAGCAGAAGCACAGCATCACCGACCCGATCGAGATGGAGGCCGCCGCCGACGCGCTGCCCATCGAGCAGATCGCCAAGCGCTGGATCGTCGCCAGCGACCCCGACGAGGCTGTCGCCCAGATCAAGCCCTACATCGACGCGGGCCTCAACCACCTGGTCTTCCACGCCCCCGGCCACGACCAGCGCCGCTTCCTCGACCTCTTCCAGCGCGACCTGGCCCCCCGCCTCCGCGCTCTGGCCTGACCGTCCACGAGTGGCACACCACGGATAGGTCTTCTCGGCCGATGCCGCACTGGTGTGCCACTCGCGAAGTCACGCCCGGCGGAGGGCGAAGATGCGCAGGTCGCGGGTGGTGCGGGAGCGGTAGGCGGCGTAGGCGCCGGTGATGTCGACGAAGCGTTGGAAGATCGCGTCTTTGTCGGGAGTCTCGACGGGGGTGGCGGTTACCCGGATGCGTTCGCCCGCGATCGCCACCGTCGCGGTGGGGTGGGCCAGGAGGTTCGCGGTCCAGGCCGGGTGGTGCGCCTGGCCGAAGTTGCTGCCGATCACGTAGAGCGTGTCGCCGTCGTGCACGTACAGCAACGGCTGGGTGCGCGGTTGGCCGGACTTGCGTCCGATCGTCGTCAGCAGGATGACCGGCGCGCCGATCGGGCCGAGCACGGTGTACTTGGCATGGGTGCGCTCCAGGACCGCCCGGTCCAGTGGCGTGAGGGCCCGGACGAGTCGGGAGCCGGGCTTGGTGGCCGCGAATCTGCTTGCCGCGCGAGCGAATAGGTTGGTCCGCGAACCCCACTGCCGGTCCGGAAATTGCTCAGCCATGCCCGGACTATAGCGGCCCGGGATATCGGCTTCGGCGGCTTCGCGCCAGCACGTATCGAACCTCGCCGAGCAGGCCCCGGTGGGTGACGATCGTCGCGCGGCGGGTTCCGGTTGCCGCTGGTTCACTAAGCTCTGGGACATGGCCGACAACGCTCCATCCGCCGTGTACATCGCCTCTCCCGAAGGCGACACCGGTAAGTCGACGGTGGCCCTCGGGGTACTGCAGACGCTGTGCGCGACGACCGCGCGGGTCGGGGTGTTCCGGCCGATCACACGCTCGACCACCGAACCCGACTACATCCTCGAACTGCTGCTCGAGCACAGCACGGCGGACATCGACTACGCGCAGGCGATCGGCACCACCTACGAGCAGGTGCACGCCGATCCGGACGCGGCGATCAGCGAGATCGTGCTGCGCTTCCACGAGGTCGCCAAAGCGTGCGACGCGGTGGTGGTGGTCGGCAGCGACTACACCGACGTGGCCAGCCCCAGCGAGTTGCGCTTCAACGCCAGGATCGCGGTCAATCTGGGCGCACCCGTGTTACTGGTGGTCCGCGGCGCCGGGCGCACTCCGGACGAGGTGAAGCAGCTGGCCGAACTGTGCGCGTCGGAGCTGGCGCACGAGCACGCGCAGCTGGTCGCCATCATCGCCAATCGCTGCGACCCGCATCGGCTGGACGAGGTGAGCGCGGCGCTCGGCGGGTTCGACGTCCCGTCCTGGACACTGCCCGAGGTCCCCTTGCTGATCGCCCCCACCATGGCCGAGCTGTGCGCCGCCATCGACGGCGAGATGTACAGCGGTGACCCGGAATTGCTGCACCGCGAGGCGCTGAAGGTCATGGTCGGCGGCATGACCGCCGAGCACATCCTGGAACGGCTGACCGAGGGCGTGGTGGTGATCGCGCCGGGCGATCGGTCCGACGTACTGCTGAGCGTCGTGAACGCGCACGAGGCCGAGGGCTTTCCGTCGCTGTCGGGCATCATCATGAACGGCGGCCTGCTGCCGCATCCCGCGGTGGCGCGGCTCATGACCGGCCTGAAACCCAAGTTGCCGATCCTCACCACCGAGCTCGGCACCTACGACACGGCGGGCGCCGCGTACCGCAGCCGCGGCCGCATGTCCGCGGGCAACCCACGCAAGGTGAACACCGCTCTGGCTCTGATGGAGGAACACGTGGACGCCGCGGAGCTGTTGCGGCGCATCGACGTTCCGCACAGTCCGGTGGTCACGCCGCAGATGTTCGAATACCAGCTCATCGAGCGCGCGCGAGCCGATCGCAAACGCATCGTGCTGCCGGAGGGCGACGACGACCGTATCCTGCGCGCGGCCGGACGGGTGTTGCAGCGCAAGATCGCCGATCTGGTCATCCTCGGCGACGAGACGGCGGTGCGCGCCCGCGCCGCCGAACTCGGGGTGGACATCTCCGCCGCGCAGGTGCTCGACCCACGCAACTCCGGCTACCTGGACGAGTTCGCCGCCGAATACGCCGAACTGCGCAAACACAAGGGCATCACGCTGGAGCGCGCCCGCGAAACCGTCGCCGACATCTCGTATTTCGGCACCATGATGGTGTACAAGGGGATCGCCGACGGCATGGTCTCCGGCGCGGCGCACACCACGGCGCACACCATCCGCCCGTCGCTGGAGATCATCAAAACGGTGGAAGGCGTCTCCACCGTCTCCAGCGTGTTCCTGATGTGCCTGGCCGACCGGGTGCTCGCGTACGGCGATTGCGCGGTCGTGCCGGATCCGACCGCGGAGCAGCTGGCCGATATCGCGATCTCGTCCGCGGCGACCGCCGACCGCTTCGGCATCGAGCCCCGGGTCGCGATGCTGTCGTACTCCACCGGCGAATCCGGTAGCGGGGCGGACGTGGACAAGGTGCGCGTCGCGACGAAGCTGGCGCGCGAGCGCGCACCGAAGTTGCCGGTGGAGGGGCCGATCCAATACGACGCCGCGATCGAACCGACCGTCGCCGACGCCAAGCTGCCCGATTCGGAAGTCGCCGGGCGCGCCACGGTGTTCGTGTTTCCCGACCTCAATACCGGCAACAACACCTACAAGGCGGTGCAGCGCAGCGCGGGCGCGATCGCGATCGGCCCGGTGCTGCAAGGTCTGCGCAAGCCGGTCAACGACCTGTCGCGCGGCGCGCTGGTGGCCGACATCGTCAACACCGTGGCGATCACCGCCATCCAGGCGCAGGACAGCTGATGGGTGCGTTCGCCGTCGCGGCGCGGGCGCGTCGCGGAACAAGCGCGTGGTGATCGTGGTTGCCGAGCGAGTGCGACGCGACCGCGGGACACGGGAGGCGTGATGAGCAAGACGGCCGAGGGCATGGTGCTGGTGATCAATTCCGGCTCCTCGTCCATCAAATACCAGCTGGTGGACCCGGATTCGGGCGTGGTCGCGGCCTCGGGCGTGGTCGAGCGGATCGGCGAGGACGAAGGTGGGATCGAGCATCGCGCCGACGGCTCGACCACCGAGCGCCGCGAGCGGATCGCCGACCACGCCGCCGGGCTGCGACTGATCTTCGACACGTTCGCCGCGACGGGCCACGACTTGGTACGCGAAGGCGTGCGGGCGGTCGGGCACCGGGTGGTGCACGGCGGCGAGGTGTTCTACCGGCCCACCCTGATCGACGACGACGTGGTGGCCGCGATCAGCGAACTAGCCGCGCTGGCGCCGCTGCACAATCCGGCCAACGTCGCCGGGATCGAGAGCGCGCGGGCGCTGTTGCCGGGCGTGCCGCAGGTCGCGGTGTTCGACACGGCTTTCTTCCACGGCTTGCCCGCCGCCGCGAAGACCTACGCCATCGACGCCAAAGTAGCGGCCGCGCATGGCATTCGGAAGTACGGCTTCCACGGCACCTCGCACGAATACGTGTCCGGCTGCGCGGCCGACTTCCTCGGGCGTGACCCCGCCGAGCTGAACCAGATCGTCTTCCACCTCGGCAACGGCGCGTCGGCGTCGGCCATCCGTGGCGGTCGTCCGATCGATACCAGCATGGGCCTCACGCCGCTGGAAGGCCTGGTGATGGGCACCAGGTCCGGTGATCTCGATCCCGGCATCGTGGCGCATCTGGCGCGGTCGGCGCACCTGGACATCGATGCGATCGACACGCTGCTCAACCGGGATTCCGGGATCAAGGGCCTGTCCGGCGTGAACGACTTCCGCGAACTGCGCCGTCTCATCGACGGCGGGGACGAGGCCGCGCGGCTGGCCTACGACGTGTACATCCATCGGCTGCGGCGCTACCTCGGCGCGTACCTGATCGACCTGGGCGGCGTCGACGCGATCACCTTCACCGGAGGAGTCGGCGAGAACAGCCCACAGGTGCGGGCCGACGCCCTGGCCGGTCTCGGCGCGTTCGGCATCGAGGTGGATCCCGCGGCCAACACCGCGGAAAACCGTGCCGCGCGGCGTATCTCCCCGCCCGGCGCACCGGTCGCGGTGCTCGTGGTGCCGACCAACGAGGAACTGGCCATCGCCCGCGCCGCGCGGCACGTGGTCGACGGCTAGATCCAGGTCTTCGCGCGAATGAGGTTGGCCAGGTCGACGAGCGCGTAGCGATGCCTGCGGTTGGGCGCTCCACGAGCCAGCGAGCGCAGGCCCGTCTCGGCGCCCGCGCGGAGTTCGCGTTCGGTGAACGGCGCGCCGAACAGTGTGGCATCGGGACGCTTCGGCGTGTTGCCCGCCTGGAGCCACGCGAGGGCCGCGCCGAGCACCAGCACCCGCATCTGCACCGCGCGACTCTCGCCCGCGGGCAGGCTCAGCATCCGAGACGCCGAGATGTGCAGGGTGGCCTCGTCGAGATCGGCTATCGGCGCGGCGGTGAGCATCAGCAGCACCGCCGTCATCCGCGCGGTGGTGAAATGCCGTGACGCGGCGGGCACGGCGTCCAGCGCCTGCACGGCCTCGGCCACCCGCTCGTCCGCCGCCAGCTGCCTGGCCAGCCCGAAGGCGGCGCTCACCACGGTGCGGTCGGTGCGCCAGACGGTCTCGTAAGCCTGCTCGGCATAGCTGCGCCACTGTTCGGGATCCGGCGAATCCCAATGCTGGAGTACGAGTTCGGCCGTTGCGGCGAGCGCCAGCTGGGGGGCGAGTTCGCCGGGGAGCACCCGGAAGACCTCGTCGAAGTCGGTGAAGGCGCGCTCGTACTCCCGGTCGAGCAATTCGGCCATGCCCCGAAACCAGCTCACCCGCCACTCCCGTTCGGGCAGCCGCGCCAGCAAGTCAAGCACCGTGGCGGACTCGCGCAGATCGAGCCGCACGCGCGCCTCGGCGAGGGTGAGTTCCAGCTCGAGCGTCTCCGGGGCGTTGCCGGGATCGGCTTCGGCTCGCTCACGTGCGTGCCGCAGCGCCTCCAGCGCGTGGGCGGGCTCGGGATGCACGGCTGCCGAGAGCAGGGGCGCGGCCGGGTCGGCCGGATCCAGCAGCGGAATCGGCAACGCCGCCACCACATCGGGGGCGTCGAGCAGGCTGCTGCGGGGGCGGCCGTCGGTGTAGGCGTCGGTTTGACTGATCAATTCCTCGGTGCCGAAACTGGACCGCGGCGGCGTGAAGACGGTGGACAACTGCGGGTGTTCGGTCTCGGTCTCCAGCGCGAGGATCTCCCGCAGCACGCCCGACATCTGGGCGGACATCGCACGGGCGGAGGGAAAGCGGCGTTGCGGGTCCGGGTCGGTGGCGCACAGCAGCAGACGATGGAAACACTGGTAGCGAGCCAGCACCGGCTGGTCGGCTGGGTCGGGCAGGCCGTCGAGGTACCGTCCGTGCTCCGAAGGCATGTTCAAGGTGAGCACGGCCAGCGTGCGCCCCACGGTGTAGACGTCGGAGGCGACGGTCGGGCCCGTACGCGCGATCTCCGGCGCCTGGAACCCTCTGGTGCCGTAAAGGTTTCCGTACGCTTCGATGGTGGCGACGGCCCCGAGATCGATCAGTTTGACCTGGTCGTCGGTGACCATCACGTTGTCGGGCTTGAGGTCGTTGTAGGTCAGGCCGGTCGAGTGCAGGTAGTCCAGCGCGGGCAGGATCTCGAGCAGGTAGGCGATCGCCTCGGTGACCGGCATGCGCTTCGGGCGTTCGTAGGAGTCGAGGATGTCGCGCAGCGACCGGCCGCCGACGTACTCCATGACGATGTAGCCGACGGGTGTGCCGTCCGCGCCGGTGTGCTCGACGAAGTTGTAGATCTTGACGATGCTGGGGTGCGCCACCTCGGCGAGGAATTGGCGTTCGGCCATGGCGACCGCCTGCGCTTCGGCGTCACCGGCGTGCAGCAGGCCCTTCAGCACGACCCAGCGGTCGCTGACATTGCGATCGATCGCCAGATAGATCCAGCCGAGTCCGCCGTGCGCGATGCAGCCCTGGATCTCGTACTGTCCCGCCACCATGTCGCCCGGGTACAGCGTAGGACGGAAGTCGAAGGGCGCCTCGCAGGTCGCGCAGGTGCCCGCCGTGGTCGCGGGCCGGGTCGCCGTCGCCCGGCCGACCGGTTTGCCGCAGCGCCAGCAGAATCGCCTGCCTTCGGAGACGACCGCGTTGGTGAGCACGGCGTCGCGGGGATCCGCGGGCGTCACCGTCGGGATAGGCACCAGCCCGGCGCCGAGCCGCCGCACCGCAGGCCGGGTGCGCGCGGTGCGCACGCTGCGTCCGGAGGTGCGCTGCGGAGCCGACGCGGGTTCGGAATCCGTGCGTCGCGTCTGATCCGATGTCGCCGCGTACGCCGCCGTGCCCTGGGTTCCGCCCGGTTCCGGTGTCTCTTGCCTTTCGGCGGGGTCGCGTAGCCACGCGGCCGTGCTCGATGCCGTTTCCGGGCGGTTCAATCGGGTCGCGTCCGAATCCGCCTCTTCCGCCGACTGTTCCGCATCCGCGGGCAATGGTTCGCGTTCCGTGTCCGGTGGGTTGTCCCGCGTGGGCGGCCCATGTCGCTCCGCACCGGTGCGGTCCGGTGTGTCGTCGGTGGACGAGGCCGATTCCTCGGCGTCGCGCACGGCAGGGTTCCGTGGGGTCTGCGCCTCATCGGGGGGATCAATGTCCTCGACGCGGTTCAACGCGACTGGGCCGAACGAGGTCGCCGCACGACCGATCGGCGTATACGTGGTGTGCTCGATTTCTTCGGCCGCAACCGTTTCCGGCTCGCCCACACCCGCGCGCCGCCCCGTTCCCGTGGCGTGTGCCCCCAGTTGTCGCGGGTCCGCGTGGTCTCCACGCGACGGTTTCGCCGCCGCCGCGTTCTGCTGCCGCCCGGCCGCGCTGGATCCACCCTCGAACACAGCGGCCGGGCCGGGCCCTACCGCGGCGTTCTCGTCCGGGTCGGGCTCGGGGACCTGCCGTGTGCTCATCGACCCGTCAGTCCTGATACGTAGGGGCGGGTGGAGCGGGTACGGGGCCGAGAACGGTGAGATATTTCTGGTAAAGCCCGACCCAGGTGCCGTCGTTGCGGATGCGTTCCAGTGTGCCGTTGACGAAGCGGACCAGGTCGTCGTTGCCCTTGGTGATGCCGATGCCGTACGGCTCCTCGCTGATGCTGCCGCCGACCAGCTCGGTGTACGGGTCCTGCGCGGCCAGGCCTGCGAGCACGGCGTCGTCGGTGCTCACCGCGTCGACCTGGCGCTGTTGCAGCACGACCAGACAGTCGGCCCAGCTCGGCACGGTGAGGATGGTCGCGGCGGGCTGGTCGCGGCGCATGTGCTCCAGCGACGTGGTGCCCGAGACGATGCACACCCGCCGGCCCGCCAGATCGGCCAGGCTGCGGATCCCGGAGTTCTTCACCGCGAGCACCCGCTGGTTGGCGCGCAGATAGACGGTGGAGAACGTGACCTTCTCGCGGCGCTCGCAGTTGATCGTCATGGTCTTGGCGACCAGGTCGACGGTGCGGTTCTGCAACGCCGTCTCCCGCTCGGCGGAGCCGAGGCTGCGGAACTCGATCAGATCCGGGCTGCCGAGCAGATCGCGGGCCACTTCCCTGGCGATGTCGGCGTCGAAACCGACGATGGCGCCGGAGATCGGGTCACGGTAGCTGAACAGATTGCTGCCGGTGTCCAATCCGACGAGCAGCCTGCCGCGCGCCCGGATCGCGTCGATCGCCGCGCCGCGCGCGGCAGCGCCCGCTCCGGTCGGACGCAGGCTCGCGGTCGGGTCTCCGCACCGCGACGTGCCCGGCGACGGCGGGACCGGCGAATCGGTGAGCACCGGAACGGCCTTGGCAGGCAACGGGGGATCGGTGTACTTCGGCGTCTTGCCCGACACCGGCGCGCCGGAATCGCTCGCACAGCCGCTCGCCAGCGTCACTACGACGAGGGTGGCCACCAGAATGCCGCGCGCGGATCTCATCGGTACTCCCGAAGCCGGGGCCAGATGCCCAGTCCGACATAGCCTGCCGCCAGTATGCCGAGCACCATCGCGCCCGCGCCCAGGAAGTCCAGGGTGCGGGCCGCATGGGAGATCCTGTCGCGCAGCGTGTCCCTGGTGGCGGCGATGCCTTGCTCCAGCGAACGGTCCAGCGCCTCCACCTGCACGGTGACGTCCGCCGAGCCGGGTCCGGTCGCCACCACGGCCGCGCTGTTGAAATCGCCCTTCGCCAGCGCGTCGTTCATGCGCTGGTGCGCCACTCGCCAGCGCGCCAGGGCAGGCACGGCATTGCGCATCTCGTTCGCCGCGGGCGCGGAGCCGGGATACTTGCCGATCAGATCGGCCAGCCGTTCGATGTCCGCGTCGTAGGTGCGGTCGTAGTCGCCGGTCGCGTCGCGGCGCACCAATTTCAAGGTCTCCGCGGCGCGGGCCTGCTGCACCAGGATGCGGCTCTCGGTCAACCGGGAGGAGGGCACCGCGCCGTCGTCGCGAGCGCTGATCATCGCCGCCGCCGACACCGAGCCCGCGATCACCGTCCACGCGAGCAGGATCAGCATGGCCGCCGACGCGAGCACCAGTCCCGGGTTGAGCACCCGCCGCCAGCGTCGCGCCAGATCGCGCTGGACCCAGACCAGCACGCCGAGGGTGAGCAGCAGCAGGCCGATCGCGGACCACGGCGGGCGCACGTGGTTGCGCTGCGCGGCGGTCACCGCCGCCGAGCGATGATTGTGCAGTTCCTCGGCCATAGGTAGCAGCGTCGTCTGCATCTGGTTGGAGGCCTCGCTCAAATACGCGGCGCCGACCGGATATCCGCTGCGATTGTTCGTCCGTGCGGTTTCCACCAGACCGGAGTACACCGGCAGGCCGGTGACTATGCCGGTGCGCAGCCGCGCATCCGGATCGGCCGCCGCGTCGGATTGGGTGACCAATTCCGCCGACGCTTCGCCCAGTGCCTGCGTGTAGCGATCCCGCACCGCCTGCGGCTCCAGCCCGCCGGAGATGAAGGCGGTGCTCGCCGCTGCGTCGGCGATCGACAGCGAAGTGTAGAGCCGGAGCGCGGAATGCGCGTCCGGTTCGGTGTCGCGCAGCAACACATCCAGGCCCTGCTGTCGGTCACCGACCGTCGCGGCGGTCATCGAGCCCGCGGCCAGGCACAACCCGATGAGCAGCAGCCCGAGCGCGATCAGCCGTCCCGGTGAGGAATTGGCGAACGAACGCAGATTGGTCAGGTCGAGACGTTCGCGCACCACCGCGACGCTCAGGCCGCCCGGATCGTCCCGACCGGCGGGCTCGGGCGCGGACGACGGCCGGAGTTCGGCCGTCGTCGGCTCGGAGCTAGCCATGTCCACCTCCCCAGTTTGGGCCGCGTACGCGGATTTCTCGACGGCTGGACCGGATATCCGATCGATCCGTGCGTGTTGGTGCGGAGTTTATTGTGGTCGTACGGGCGCCGCGGCGTGTGAAACACCCCCGATTGGGAGGAGACGGCGGTGAGGCGCTGCCCGCGGCTGGACGAGGATGGGTACGACATGCGTGGTGACGGTGACGGTTGGTCGCGTGGCCCGGACGGATTGCGGCACTGGGGGCGCTTCGGCGCCGCCGGACTGCTGCTGCGCGCTCCGCTGGCCGATGGCGGTTCGGCGGTGCTGCTGCAACACCGCGCGCCGTGGAGTCATCAAGGCGGGACCTGGGCGTTGCCCGGCGGCGCGCGGGACAGTCACGAGACGCCCGTGCACGCGGCGGTCCGCGAGGCGTGGGAAGAGGCGGGCATCGACCCGGCCGACGTCCGGGTGCGCGGCGAGCGGGTGACAGCGTCGGCCCTGAGCGGCTGGACCTACACCACGGTCGTCGCCGACGCGGTGATGACGCTGCCGACCACCGGCAACCGCGAGAGCACCGAATTGGCCTGGGTTCCCGAGGACGACGTCGACGCCCGCCCGCTGCATCCCGGTTTCGCCGCGTCCTGGCCCACTCTGCGCGCCGCACCGGCGCGGGTGCTGCTCGCCGAACTCGGCGACGATCGAGCCGTCGCCGCCGCCCTGCCGCGCACGCTCGACCTCGCCGACCTCGGTTTCGTTTGGCTGCATTCGGATCCGGCCGGTCCGGGCGACTACGCCAGGATCGTCGACGAGCCGGGCGTGCAGGCCGCGGAGCCCGCGTCGAACGGGAACACGGCGGTGGAGACCGCGCTTTCGTTCACCCGCGGACAGGTGCTTTCCTGACCGCGGCGCTCACGCGTTCGCCAGTAGCGCCGTTTTCAGCTCACGCGCCGCGGCTTCCGGATCGCGTGCCTCGGTGATCGCGCGCACCACGACGACCCGCTTCGCCCCGGCTTCCAGCACCTGCGCCAGGTTCTCGGCGTTGATCCCGCCGATCGCGAACCAGGGCCGGGTGGGATGGGCGTCCGCGGTGGAGCGAACCAGTTCGGGGCCCGCCGCCTGCCTGCCGGGTTTGGTCGGGGTCGCCCAGATGGGGCCGGTGCAGAAGTAATCGATGTGCTCATCGATCGCGGCGAGCCCGGCCTGCGCGCGATTGTGCGTGGATCGTCCGATCACCACGTCGGGCCCGAGGATTCGGCGCGCGTACCAGGGCGGCAGGTCGCCTTGGCCGAGGTGCAGCACGTCGGCGGTGGCGGCGAGGGCGATGTCGGCGCGGTCGTTCACCGCGACCAGCCCGCCGTGCCTGCGCGCGGCGGCCTTCAGCTCGGCCAGCGCGCCGAGCTCGGCCCTGGCCTCCAGCGGGCCGAACTCGGCCTCGCCCGGTGATCCTTTGTCCCTGAGCTGGATGATGTCGACTCCGCCTGCGAACGCGGCCTCGGCGAACTTGGCCAGATCGCCCTTCTCCCGGCGAGCGTCGGTGCACAGGTACAGCCGCGCGTTCGTCAGACGCTCCCGCGGCGAGGCGGGTCGATTGGGGTGGGAGGGTTGCACGCCTTCGACCGTAGCCGCGCTACCGTGGGATGCGAAACAGGAGGCAGGTGGATCGGATGCGGACTCTGGCCGTCGTCGGTGGCGGCGCCGTGGGGCTCGCCGTGGCCTGGCGGGCCGCCGAGGCCGGTTGGTCGGCCACCCTGTTCGATCCGGCTGTCGCCACCGGGGCCTCCTGGGTGGCCGGGGGCATGCTCGCACCGCTGTCGGAAGGCTGGCCCGGCGAGGATCGGGTGCTCGAATTCGGCGCAGCGTCGCTGGCCCGCTGGCCGGAATTCGCCGCCCGGCTGGCGGACGCGACCGGCGTCTCGGTTTTCGTGGCGGACGAGACCATGACCGTCGCGCTGGACGCGGCCGACGTGGCCGACCTGCGCACGGTGGCCGATTGGGTCGGCGGACGCGGGCACGAGCTGCGCCTGCTGGACCGCGCTGGAGTGCGTGAGCGGGAACCCGGCCTGGCCAGGACGGTGCGCGCCGCGCTGCTCGCATCCGCAGAACCCGCGATCGACAACCGCAAGCTGGTCGCCGCGCTGCGGCGAGCCGCCGAGGCGGCCGGCGTCGTGGTGCGCGCCGAGTCCGTAGACTCGCTGACGGAACTTCCGCACGACCAAGTCGTGCTCGCCGCGGGAGCCGCGTCGGCGGCATTGTGGCCGGAGCTGCCGGTTCGCCCGGTGAAGGGCGAGATCCTGCGCCTGCGGCAACGGCCCGGCGTCGCGCCCGCGCCGCGCCGGGTGATCCGAGCCAGAGTGCACGGGCGCGCGGTCTACCTGGTGCCGCGCGCCGACGGAATCGTCGTCGGCGCCACGCAGTACGAGGCGGGTTTCGACACCGCGGTCACCGTCGCCGGCGTCCGCGACCTGATCGCCGACGCGGAGGCGGTCTTCCCCGGCATCGGCGAATACGAACTCGCCGAAGCGAGCGCCGGTTCCCGGCCGGGCAGCCCGGACAACCTGCCGCTGATCGGCCGGCTCACCGACCGCATCGTCGCGGCCACCGGGCACGGCCGCAACGGCATGCTGACCCTGCCGCTCACGGTGGACGCGGTGGCGAGCCTGCTCGGCGGGGCAATGCTGCCCGAAGCGGAAGTAGCCGACCCGCAACGCTTTTCGACGACTGTAGGAGGAATTCGATGACGCTGTCATCCGTCCCCATCGGTGTCACGGTGAACGGCGACGAGCACGAGTTCGCCGAGCCGCTCACCGTGCGCGAGTTGCTGGAGCGCCTCGGACTGCCGTGCCGGGGTGTCGCGCTCGCGGTGGACGGAGCCGTGTTCCCCAAGTCGCGCTGGGACGAACCGGTCGGGCGCGGCTGGCAGATCGAGGTGCTGACGGCGGTTCAAGGTGGCTGAGGCTGCGACGGCATCCGCGCGGGCCGACGCCCCGCTGCGGATCGCGGACCGGGAGTTCGGTTCCCGCCTGATCATGGGCACCGGCGGCGCGGAGAACCTCGCCGTGCTGGAGGAAGCGCTGATCGCCTCCGGCACCGAGTTGACCACCGTGGCCATGCGGCGCATCGACGCCGCGGGCGGCACTGGTGTGCTCGACCTGCTGAAACGTCTGGACATCGCGCCGCTGCCGAACACGGCGGGCTGTCGCACCGCGGCCGAGGCGGTGCTCACCGCGCAGCTGGCGCGTGAGGCGCTTGACACCAACTGGGTGAAACTCGAGGTGGTCGCCGACGAGCGCACCCTGCTGCCGGACCCCGTCGAACTGCTCACCGCCGCGGAACAACTCGTCGACGACGGCTTCGTCGTGTTGCCCTACACCAACGACGACCCGGTCCTGGCTCGCCGTCTGGAGGAGACGGGTTGCGTGGCGGTGATGCCGCTGGGCGCGCCCATCGGCACCGGCCTCGGCATCGGCAACCCGCACAACATCGAGATGATCGTCGCCGACGCGAAGGTGCCGGTCATCCTCGACGCGGGCATCGGCACCGCGAGCGACGCCGCCCTCGCCATGGAACTCGGCTGCTCCGCGGTGTTGCTGGCCACCGCCGTCACCAGGGCGAAGCGCCCCGAGTTGATGGCCGCGGCGATGGCGGACGCGGTGCGCGCCGGATACACCGCGCGCTTGGCCGGGCGCATCCCGAAGCGCTTCTGGGCCCAGGCATCGTCCCCGGGGCTGTGAGGCGTCGGGCTCGAGTCCAGAGGCTCGGGACGTCGATGACGGCTTTCGGAATCGCGTGCTCGGCCCTCACTCCGTCGGCGAACTATGGCGGCCCAGTCGTCCCCGGATCCAGCCGTTGACGGAAGCGGGTCGAGCAGGTGCCTGCCATCACTCGGTGGGGCGAGTCCGGGCGCGCTGGGTTCGGGCCTCAGCCGTTGACGAAGGTGAGGTTCGTCGCGTCGTAGCGGTCGCCCGCCACTTGCTCCGGCGGGGCGGCGGCCTCGATGGCGGCGATGTCGTCGACGGACAGTTCGATGGTCAGCGCTGCGAGGTTCTCCTCCAGGTACCGCTGCCGTCGGGTGCCGGGAATCGGCACCACGTCCTCGCCCCGGTGCTGCACCCAGGCCAACGCGAGCTGGCCCGCGGTGACACCTTTCGCCGCGGCCAGCTCGTTCAGCTCGGCGACGATCGCCAGGTTCCGTTCGAGGTTGCCGTCGGCGAAGCGAGGCTGGCTGCGCCGCACGTCGTTGTCCGCCAGGCCTTCCACCGAGTTGTACCGTCCGGTCAGGAATCCGCGCCCGAGCGGCGAGAAGGGGACCAGGCCGATGCCGAGTTCACGGCAGACCGGGAGAATCTCCGCCTCCAGATCACGCGTCCACAATGACCACTCGCTCTGCAACGCGGCGATCGGGTGCACCGCGTGTGCGCGGCGAATGGTGTCCGCGCCCGCCTCCGACAGCCCGAGGTGCCGGACCTTCCCGGCCTGTACCAGTTCGGCCATCGCGCCGACGGTCTCCTCGATCGGCACCTGCGGGTCCACCCGGTGCAGGTAGTAGAGGTCGATGTGGTCGACGCCCAGCCTGCGCAGCGATGCCTCGCATGCCTGTCGTACGTAGGCCGCGTCGCCACGGATATGAGTGGGCTCGCCCAAGCGGTTGGCGAAGCCGAATTTCGTGGCGAGCACCACCTCGTCTCGCCGCCCTGCGACGGCCCGTCCGATCAGCTCCTCGTTGTGCCCCGCGCCGTAGAAGTCGGCGGTGTCCAACAAGGTGACCCCCACGTCGAGGGCATGGTGCAGCGTCGCGATCGACTGCTCGTCGTCCGCGGCGCCGTAGCCGTGACTCATACCCATGCACCCCAGGCCCTGCGCGGAAACCGTCAGCCCACCGAGCTGCCGGGTCGGAACCTCGTTCATGCTGCTACCTCCTGCACTCGAATTCGTCGGCCCCGACGCTAGGTGCTGGAGCGCGCTCCATGTCAACCATTCCCGCGAGTGGCACATGGTCGAAGATGTTCTCGCACTTCGCCGCAACCATGTGCCACTCGCGGCGCCTCAGCGGCGCTCGTGGCGGGAGCGGGCGAGGTCGTGGGCGGTGCGGAGGAGGGTGCGGGTGGGGGCGGTGGTTCGGGGGCCGGGGTTGATGACTGCCAGCCAGGCGGCGGATGCGTAGACCGGGTGGGGGATCACCGTATCGGTTGCGCTCGGATTGTCGGGGGTGGATCGTTCGCGGGGAGTGTGGCCGGTCCAGTGGGTGAAGGCTTCTTTTCCGGCGGCGATGTTGACGCGGAACGCATCTGGGCGGTCCAAGTCCGAACTTTCGTCGCCGGGATAGTTCTTCGTCACGATCGTCGCGAAGGGCTGGGTCGCCTTCGGTATCACCCCGTCCGGTGAGTAGTAGAAGAAGGTATCGCCCCAGCTGATCTCCGGTGAGCCGTCGCCGGGGCCGGGGCTGAGGGTGAGGACTCCGTCGAGGGTGGAGACAAAGCCGATGATCTCGTCGATGGTCACGTATTCCAGCGTTTCATTAAGGTGCTTGTGGAGACTTCGAGCAGGAGACGCATGGTAAATGGCGTGACAAGTCGCAACTCCACGATGCGCACGGCCGATGTGGCGCTGCGGGTCGGGTATTCCGTGCAGCAGATCCGCAACCTCGAACGCGACGGTGTGCTGCCGACGGCGATACGCACCGCGACCGGCTACCGCAGGTACGGCGAGGTGCATGTGCGTTCCGCACTCGCCTATCGAGCGCTGGCGGCGGGCGTCGGCCCCGTCGAGGCCAAGCGCATCGTTCGCGCCGTCCACGAGGGACCGGTACCTCAGGTACTGGCTCTGCTCGACGCGGCACATGCCCGGCTGGACCGGGAACGCACCGATCTGGCACTCGCCAAGCGGGCGGCGGAGGTGATCTCCGCCGAGCCGATCGCCGACGTGCGCCCCTCCGATGCGATGAGCGTTGCCGAACTCGCCGCCGCGCTGGGCGTGCGCCCGTCGACACTGCGGCATTGGGACGCGGAGGGACTCGTCGTCCCGGATCGCGCGACCACGCAGCGCACGCGGCAGTACTCTCCCACCCAGGTCCGGGATGCCCGGATCGTCCATCAGCTCCGCAGAGCGGGATACCGCGTCGACACGCTGAAGACCTTGATGTCCGACCTGCCGCGCGGCCACCGATCCGATGATGTCGAGGCGGCGCTGGCGGCCCGGGACGCGAGCATCGCGGCTCGATCTCGCGCCCTACTCGACGCGGCCGCCGCGCTCGCCGCCGTGTTCGCCCTCGCGGTGTAAACGCCTGTGATCCTGCCGCTCCGAATATCGGCGGCGCTGCGCGATCCGAGTGCGATCCCCGGTTACATCGCTCCGCTGCTGCGCGTCGCCGCCGAACTACTCGGCCGTTGCGACTTCGGCCTCGACCCTTAAGGGATCCTGTTTCCTGTCCTCATCCTCGAGGATGATCCAACTCGGCACTAATTACCGACGCGCGCGCCCGCGATTTGCGGAATGCTGGGCGGCATGATCGAGCTGAAAGGCCTCACCAAGCACTACGGGCAGACCGTAGCGGTGCAGGATCTGACCTTCACCGTTCGCCCCGGGCAGGTAACGGGGTTCCTCGGACCGAACGGCGCGGGTAAATCGACCACCATGCGCATGATCCTCGGCTTGGACAAGCCCACCGCGGGCACCGCCTTGATCAAAGGCAGGCCGTACCACGAGCTGGACCATCCGCTGCGCACCGTCGGGGCGCTGCTGGACGCCAAGTGGGTGCATCCGAACCGGTCGGCGCGGGCTCATCTGGAGTGGATGGCCGCCTCCAACGACATCGCCAAGTCCCGGGTGGAGGAGGTGCTGCGGCTGGTCGGCCTGTCCGAGGTTGCGGGCAAGTCGGCGGGCGGCTTCTCGCTCGGCATGTCGCAGCGGCTCGGCCTGGCCGGCGCGCTGCTGGGCGACCCGGAGGTGCTGCTGTTCGACGAACCGGTGAACGGCCTCGATCCGGAGGGCATCCTGTGGATCCGCCGCTTCATGCAGCGGCTGGCCGCCGAGGGCCGCACGGTGCTGGTCTCCAGTCATCTGCTGTCGGAGATGGCGCAGACCGCCGAGCACCTGGTTGTGATCGGGCGCGGCAAGCTGATCTCGGATTCCACCACCCAGGAGTTCATCGAACGCGCCTCGGAGCAGACGGTCCGGGTGCGCAGCCCGCAGCTCGACCAGCTGCGCAGCGTGCTCACCTCCAACGGCATGACCGTCAGGGAGGACGGCGCGAGTGCCGACGGCCCCGCGCTCATGGTGGCGGGCGTCTCCAGTGACGCGGTGGGCAAGCTCGCGGGCGAGAACAGCATCACGCTGTTCGAGCTGGCCCCGCAGCGCGCGTCGCTGGAAGAGGCGTTCATGCGGATGACCGGCGGCGCGGTGGAGTACCACGGCGAAGGCTTCGATCAGGTGATGGGAGGTGCGCTCTGATGGGCGTGCTGGCAGCGGAACGAATCAAGCTCACCTCGACCAGGTCGCCCTGGTGGTGCTCGGCGATCGTCGTCGCCCTCGCGCTGGGCATGGCCGCCTTGCTCGCCTCGGTGGCGCGCGCGTCCTACGGCACGGAAGGCGCGATCGACCTGACGGTCTCCACCGCGGTGGCCGGGATCAGCGGTTTCGGCGTGATGGTCCTGATGATCATGGCCACCCTGACCGTGACCAGCGAATACCGCTTCGGCATCATCCGGACGACGTTCCAGGCGACGCCGCACCGGGCCAAGGTCATCCTGACCAAGGCCGGGCTGGTCAGCGTGTACGGCGCGCTGCTGACCATCGCCTTGGCGTTCGTCGCCTACGTGGTGGCGAAAGCGATCAGCGGGCCGGACGCGGGTGCGGCGCTCACGCTGTCCAGCGCGGCCGACTGGCGCGAGGTCTACTCCATCCCGATCTACGCGTTCCTGTGCGTCGTCCTCGCGGTCGGCGTCGGCGTGCTGGTGCGGCAATCCGCCGCCGCGATCTCGCTGATCGTGCTGTGGCCGCTGCTCATCGAGGGATTGCTCGGTGCGTTCGGCAGCTTCGGGCGCAATGTCACCCCGTTCCTGCCGTTCGCGAACGCGAACCATTTCATGAGCGCCTCCCCGTCCACGGCCAACTGGCACTGGGGACCCTGGGGCAGCCTGCTCTACTTCACCGTCTTCGTCGCGATCGTCTTCGGCGCGTCGCTGGTCGTGGTGAACCAGCGCGACGCTTGAGACGAGCTCCCTTGACGACCCGAGTCGCCTTCCCTCGCCACTCGGGTTGACGGTGCGCCGACCTTGTCGGGAGGTCCGGCGCTCCCCCCACCGCCCGTCACTGCCCGGCGGACGGTGCCCTGATCGGCCCGGTGCGAACCCTCGCGCCGGGCCGATCGTGCGTGTGAACATCGAGGAAACTATGCCGCTTGCCGGTTCCGAGACTCCTTCTCGCCCGAGTAGCCTCGGTGCGGCAACCAGCTCGTTATCCAATGCCGGGCCCGACGGTGTGCTCGCTGAGGTTCGCAGCGGAGGTGGCACATGGTGATGATCGGTAACCTGCCGACGTCGGATCGGCTGAGATACCCTCGGGGCGTGCATGAAACACCTTCCGGCGGCGCCGAGCCGGGGTCGGGGCCGGAGGCCGAGGGAGGGGTACCGCCCGAGGTGGTCATTCCGTTGGAGCCGTCCGATCCGGGCGATGCTCCCCGCCGTTCCGGCGGGTTACGGCGTGCCCAGATATCCGCGCTGGTGAACGCGGCGAATCAGCGGGCGGACCTGATCGGCGTGCTGCGCAAGGCGCGGCAGCAGCTGCCGGGTGATCCCGCTTTCGGCGACCCGCTGTCGGTTTCCGGGCCCGGCGGGGCGCGAGCGGTCGCGCGCGCGGCGGACAAACTGGTCGGCGACGCACCGAGCGCCGCGCGGGAGATCGGCTTCGGCGCCTTGCAGGTCTGGCAGGCCGCCCTGGAGCGGATGGGACGCGGTAAAGGTAGCCAAGAAGTAACTGTCATGTTCACCGATCTGGTGGCCTTCTCGCGCTGGTCGCTGTCGGCCGGTGACGAGGCCACCCTGGAACTGCTGCGCAAGGTGGCCAAGGCCATCGAGCCGCCGATCGCCGAGCGGGGCGGCCACGTGGTCAAGCGCATGGGCGACGGGGTCATGGCGGTGTTCCCCTCGGCCGACCGGGCGGTGCGCGCCGCCGTGACCGCCAAGCGCAACCTGGCCGACGTGCAGGTGCGCGGCTATACCCCGCAGATGCGGATCGGTTTGCACACCGGTTCCCCGCGTGAGATCGGGGGCGACTGGCTCGGGGTGGACGTCACCATCGCGGCCCGGGTCATGGAGGCGGGCGGCAACGGCAACACCATGCTGTCGGAGGCCACGCTCCAGGGGCTGCGGCCGGAGACGCTGGCGGAGCTGGGCTTGGCGGCCAAGCCGTATCGCCGCAGCTTCTTCGCGGCGCCACTCAACGGTGTCCCTGAGGACCTGCGAATCTTCCGGTTGTCGAGGGGCTGAGCGGCTGCCTCTCCGCTCGATCTATCCGAGCCACCAGGCCAGCGCGCCACCCGCCGCGAGGGCGGCGCAGACGGCGAGCGCGATGGACAGCGGCCGGGCCGTCCTCCAGGTGGTGTAAACGCCGCCGAGCAGGAAGCCCGCCAGGGCGAACAGAACGATCACGGTGACGTCGCTGGACACGGTGCCATCTTGCTCCAGCCCGCTCGGTCTCCCGGTGGCCGGGGCGGCGGGGCGACAATTAACAAGCACGCATGCTTGCTTTTTTCTGGCCCCGGTGTGATGCTGGTCGCGGAACGCGGACTTCACGGGTGCGGCATGCGGCTCATCCTGACGGTTCGCCGTACAGGAGGCATTCCCGCTGATGAGTATGCTGGCCGCCGACCCGGACGTGCTCCGGATCGGCAACTGTTCCGGCTTCTACGGCGACCGGCTCGGCGCCATGCGTGAGATGCTGGAAGGCGGACAGCTCGACGTCCTCACCGGCGACTATCTCGCCGAACTCACCATGCTGATTCTCGGCCGGGACCGGATGAAGGACCCGGACCTCGGCTACGCCAAGACCTTCGTCAAGCAGATCGAGGACTGCCTCGGGCTGGCGCTCGAACGCAACGTGCGCATCGTGGCGAACGCGGGCGGCCTGAACCCGGCCGGTCTGGCGCAGCGTCTGCGCAAGGTTGCCGCCGACCTCGGACTGGACGCCAAGATCGCGCACGTCGAGGGCGACGACCTCCTCGCGCGCGCCGGTGACCTCGGCTTCGGCGCGCCGCTGACCGCCAACGCCTACCTCGGCGCGTGGGGCATCGTCGAATGCCTGAACGCGGGCGCGGACATCGTGGTCACCGGCCGGGTCACCGACGCTTCGGTGATCGTCGGGCCCGCCGCCGCGCACTTCGGCTGGGGCCGAACGGATTACGACCGCCTGGCCGGCGCGGTGGTGGCCGGGCACGTCATCGAGTGCGGCACCCAGGCCACCGGCGGCAACTACGCCTTCTTCACCGAGCTCGCCGATCTGGGCAGGCCGGGTTTCCCGATCGCGGAGATCCGCGCCGACGGCGGCAGCGTCATCACCAAACACGCGGTCACCGGCGGCGCGGTCACCGTCGACACGGTCGAGGCCCAGCTCATGTACGAGATCCAGGGAGCGCGCTACGCCGGGCCCGACGTCACCTCCCGCCTGGACACCATCCGGCTCGACCAGGACGGCCCGGACCGGGTGCGGATCAGCGGCGTCACCGGTGAGGCCCCGCCGCCCCGGCTCAAGGTCTCGCTGAACACCATCGGCGGCTTCCGCAACGAGATGGAATTCGTGCTCACCGGTCTGGACATCGAAGCGAAAGCGGAACTGGCGCAACGGCAACTGGAGTCCTGGCTGCCGAGCCGACCGTCCGAGCTGACCTGGACCTTGGCCCGCCTGGACCGCCCGGACGCCGACACCGAGGAGCAGGCCAGCGCACTGCTGCGCTGCGTGGTGCGCGATCCGGACCCGAACAAGGTCGGGCGCGCGTTCTCCAACGTCGCGGTGGAGCTGGCGCTGGCCAGCTATCCGGGGTGCAGCTTCACCACCTTGCCGGGCAACGGTTCTCCTTACGGCGTGTTCACGCCCGGGTTCGTCGACGCCGCCGAAGTGCCGCACACGGCGGTGCTGCCCGACGGCGCCCGCGTCGAGATCGCCCCGGCGACGGAGACGGCCGAACTCGCCGCCGTCGACGAGCCGCCCGCTCCGGAACCGCTGCCCGCCGGGGAAACGCGCCGCGCGCCGCTGGGAACCGTCGCGCTGGCACGCAGCGGTGACAAAGGCGGTGACGCGAATATCGGTGTGTGGGTGCGCACCGACGAGCAATGGCGCTGGCTGGTGCACACGCTCACCGTGGAGCGCATCAAAGAACTACTCCCGGAAGCGGCTTCGCTGACCGTCACCCGGCATGTGCTGCCCAATCTGCGGGCGCTGAACTTCATCATCGAAGGCCTGCTCGGCCAGGGCGTGGCCTATCAGGCCCGCTTCGACCCGCAGGCCAAGGGACTCGGCGAATGGCTGCGGTCTCGTCACCTCGACATTCCAGTGGAGCTGCTGACATGACGAAACTCTGGGAAACGCCGGAACGACGCGAATTGCGATCCACGGTGCGCGGATTCGTGGAACGCGAGATCCTGCCGTACCTGGACGGCTGGGAGCGCGCCGGTGAGATCCCGCGCGAGCTGCACAAGAAGGCGGGCGCGCTCGGCCTGCTCGGCGTGCAGTTCCCGGAATCCGCGGGTGGTTCCGGCGGCGACGGCGTTGACGCGATGATCGTCTGCGAGGAGATGCACCAGGCCGGTGCGTCCGGCGGGTTGTTCGCCTCCTTGTTCACCTGCGGCATCTCCGTGACGCACATCATCGCCTCGGGCAACGCCGACCAGATCGAGCGCTGGGTGAAGCCGACGCTGGCGGGCGAGAAGATCGGATCGCTCGCGATCACCGAGCCCGGCGGCGGCTCCGACGTCGGGCACCTCACCACCACCGCGCGCCGCGACGGCGACCACTACATCGTCAACGGCGCCAAGACCTACATCACCTCCGGCGTCCGCGCCGACTTCGTGGTCACCGCGGTGCGCACCGGCGGGCCGGGCTCCGGCGGCATCTCGCTGCTCATCGTCGACAAGGACACGCCGGGCTTCACGGTCAGCCGCAAGCTGGACAAGATGGGCTGGCTGGCCTCCGACACCGCCGAACTGTCCTACGTCGACGTCCGGGTGCCGGTGGAGAACCTGGTCGGCCCGGAGAACTCCGGCTTCTACCAGATCGCGGGCGCGTTCGTCAGCGAGCGCGTCGGGCTGGCGGTGCAGGCGTATTCCAGCGCGCAGCGTTGCCTGGAACTGACGCTGGAGTGGGTGCGCAATCGCGAGACCTTCGGCCGCCCGCTGATCAGCAGGCAGGCGGTGCAGAACACGGTCACCGAGATGGCGCGTCGGATCGATGTGGCCCGCGTCTACACCCGGGATGTGGTGCAGCGCAGCGCCGAAGGCGAGACCGACCTGATCGCCGAGGTGTGTTTCGCGAAGAACACCGCGGTGGAAGCGGGCGAGTGGGTGGCCAACCAGGCCGTCCAGTTGTTCGGCGGCCTCGGTTACATGCGCGAATCCGAGATCGAGCGCCAGTATCGGGATATGCGCATCCTCGGGATCGGCGGCGGCACTACCGAAATACTGACCGGACTGGCGGCGAAGCGATTGGGGTACCAGTCATGACCATTCTGCGCAGCACCTTGGACACCGCCGCGCCCGAGTACGAGGCGGCCGCGGAGGCGATGACGGCCAAGCTCGCCGAGGTCGACGCGGAGTTCGCCAAGGCCATCGCGGGCGGTGGGCCGGACAAGCTGGCGCGGCATCGCAAGCGCGGCAAGCTGACCGCGCGCGAGCGCATCGAACTGCTCGTCGACGAGGACTCGCCGTTCCTGGAGTTGTGCCCGCTGGCGGGCTGGGGCAGCGAATTCCACGTCGGCGGCAGCACCATCGCGGGCATCGGCATCGTGGAGGGTGTCGAGTGCATGATCGTCGCGCCCGATCCGACCGTGCGCGGCGGCACCTCGAACCCGTGGACGCTGCGCAAGACGTTGCGGATCAACGACATCGTGCGGGAGAACCGGCTGCCGGTGATCTCGCTGGTGGAATCCGGCGGCGCGGACCTGCCGACGCAGAAGGAGGTCTTCGTCCCCGGCGGCCGGATGTTCCGCGACCTCACCCAGGCGTCGGCGGCGGGCATCCCGACCATCGCGCTGGTGTTCGGCAACTCCACCGCGGGCGGCGCGTACATCCCCGGTATGTCCGATCACGTGGTGATGATCAAGGAGCGCTCGAAGGTGTTCCTCGGCGGTCCGCCCCTGGTCAAGATGGCGACCGGTGAGGAATCCGACGACGAATCCCTCGGCGGCGCGGACATGCACGCGCGGATCTCCGGCCTGGCGGATTACTACGCCGTGGACGAGCAGGACGCGATCCGCATCGGCCGCTCCATCGTCAAGCGGCTGAACTGGCGCAAGCAGGGGCCCGCCCCGCGCGCCGAGGTGATCGAACCGCTCTACGACCCGGAGGATCTGCTCGGCATCGTGCCGTCGGATCTGAAGATCCCGTTCGATCCGCGCGAGGTGATCGCCCGCATCGTGGACGGCTCGGATTTCGACGAGTTCAAGCCGCTCTACGGCAGCAGCCTGGTCACCGGATGGGCCGAGCTGCACGGTTACCCGGTCGGCATCCTGGCCAACGCGCGCGGTGTGCTGTTCTCCGAGGAATCGCAGAAGGCCACCCAGTTCATCCAGCTGGCCAACAAGTCGAACACCCCGCTGCTGTTCCTGCACAACACCACCGGCTACATGGTCGGCAAGGAGTACGAGCAGAAGGGCATCATCAAGCACGGCGCGATGATGATCAACGCGGTCTCCAATTCGAAGGTGCCGCACATCTCGGTGCTGATGGGCGCGTCCTACGGCGCGGGCCACTACGGCATGTGCGGCCGGGCCTATGACCCGCGCTTCGTTTTCGCGTGGCCCAGTGCGAAATCCGCCGTCATGGGCGGTGCGCAGCTGGCGGGCGTCATCTCGATCGTCGGCCGGGCCGCCGCCGAGGCGAAGGGCCTGCCGTTCGACGAGGAGGCCGACGCCGGGATGCGCGCCATGGTGGAGGCGCAGATCGAGGCCGAATCGCTGGCGATGTTCATGTCCGGGCGGCTCTACGACGACGGCGTCATCGACCCGCGCGACACCCGCACCGTGTTGGGAATGTCCCTGTCGGCCATTCACAACGCCCCGATCAAAGGCGCCGACGGCTTCGGCGTCTTCCGAATGTGAGGCCGACGATGACTGCATCGCAGAGCGATTCGATGAAGGGCGGCGGCCGGGTGACGGGTGGGCTCACGAATGTCCTTGTCGCCAACCGTGGCGAAATCGCCCGCCGGGTCTTCGCGACCTGCCGCAGGATGGGTCTCGGCACCGTCGCGGTGTACTCCGACGCGGATGCCGCCGCGCCGCATGTCACCGAGGCGGACGCCGCGGTGCGCCTGCCCGGCAACACGCCCGCGGAGACCTATCTGCGCGGTGAGCTGATCATCGAGGCCGCGGTCGCCGCTGGCGCCGATGCCATCCATCCTGGATACGGATTCCTCTCCGAGAACGCCGAATTCGCCAAGGCCGTGCTCGACGCCGGGCTGGTCTGGATCGGGCCGCCTGTCGAGGCGATCGAGCAGATGGGCTCGAAGGTCGCCGCGAAGAAGATGATGGACGCCGCGGGCGTGCCGGTGCTCGCCGAACTGGACCCGGCCGAGGTCACCGAGGCGCACCTGCCGGTGCTGATCAAGGCGTCCGCCGGTGGCGGCGGGCGCGGCATGCGCGTGGTTCGCGAGCTGGCCGACCTGACTTCGCAGATCGAGGCCGCCCGGCGCGAGGCGGAATCCGCCTTCGGCGATCCGACGGTCTTCTGCGAGCGCTACCTCGAGACCGGCAGGCACATCGAAGTCCAGGTGATGGCTGACACGCACGGCACCATCTGGGCGGTCGGCGAGCGTGAGTGCTCGATCCAGCGCCGCCACCAGAAGGTGATCGAGGAGGCTCCGTCGCCGCTGGTGGAGCGCACCGAGGGCATGCGGGCGCGGCTGTTCGAGGCGGCGCGGCTGGCGGCGGGCGCGATCGGCTACACCGGCGCGGGCACCGTCGAGTTCCTCGCCGACGAGCAGGGCGAGTTCTTCTTCCTGGAGATGAACACCCGCCTGCAAGTGGAGCATCCGGTCACCGAGTGCACCACCGGGCTGGATCTGGTGCGCCTGCAACTGGACGTCGCCGCGGGCGGCGTGTTGCCCGCAGAACCGCCCGCCATGCACGGGCATTCGATCGAGGTCCGGCTCTACGCCGAAGATCCGGCGCACGACTGGCAGCCGCAGAGCGGCACCGTGCACCGGATCGATATCCCGTCGGTGCTCATCGAGTTCGACCTGCTGGACCGCCCGGGCGTGCGGCTCGACACAGGCGTGGTGGACGGCTCGGTGGTCGGCGTGCACTACGACCCGATGTTGGCCAAGGTCATCTCCTACGCCGAAACGCGCGGCGAGGCAGCACGATTGCTGGCTTCGGCGCTGCACCGCGCGAAGATCCACGGCCTGGTCACCAACCGCGACCTGCTGGTGCGCGTGCTGCGTCATCCGGCGTTCCTGGCGGGTGACACCGACACCGCGTTCTTCACGACGCATGGGCTGGCCGCCCTGGCCGCGCCGCTGGCGTCGGTGTCCGACGAGGCGCTGTCCATCGTGGCCGCCGCGCTCGCCGACGCCGCCGCCAACCGGGGCAGCGCGCGGGTGGGCGGCGGGCTGCCCAGCGGGTGGCGCAATCTCCCCTCGCAGTCACAGCGCAAGTCCTACGAAAGCCGCGCTACCGGAACGCACGAGGTGGGTTACCGGTTCGGCCGGACCGCCGTCACCGTGGACGGTCACGACGGTCTCGCTCTCGTCGAGTCGGCTCCCGATCGCGTCGTGCTGTCGGTTCCGGGTGAGCGCGGCCCGGTGCGCAGGCAGTTCGAGATCGCCCGCTACGGCGACCAGGTCTACGTCGACTCGCCGCTCGGCCCGGTGGCTCTGCGCAGGCTGCCGCGTTTCAGCGATCCGGCCGACCAGGTGGCCATCGGTTCTCTGCTCGCGCCCATGCCGGGCAGCGTGATCCGGCTCGGCGCGGAGGTCGGCAACCACGTCGAACAGGGCCAGCCGATCCTGTGGCTGGAGGCGATGAAGATGGAGCACACCATCGCCGCGCCCGCCGCGGGCGTGCTCAGCGCCGTCAACGTCACCGTCGGCCAGCAGGTCGACGTCGGCGCCGTGCTCGCGGTCGTCGAACCCGTAGAAACTCAGGAGAGCTGATGACGTTCATCGAAACCGACGAGCAGAAGGCGCTGCGGGCCGCCGTCGCCGCGCTGGCCACGAAGTACAACTACCGCGACTACGTGCTGCCGAAGGCGCGCAAGAGCGAGCCGCTGGACGAATTGTGGCAGGAGGCGGGCAAACTCGGGTTCCTCGGCGTGAACCTGCCGGAGGAATACGGTGGCGGCGGCGCGGGCATGTACGAGCTGTCGCTGGTGATGGAGGAGCTGTCCGCGCAGGGCGCGGGCCTGCTGCTGATGGTGGTGTCCCCGGCCATCTGCGGCACCATCATCACCAAGTACGGCACCGACGAGCAGAAGCAGGAATGGCTGCCCAAACTCGCCGACGGCTCCGGAAAGATGGTGTTCGGCATCACCGAGCCGGACGCGGGCTCCAACTCCCACCAGATCACCACCACCGCGCGCCGCGACGGTGACGACTGGATTCTCAACGGCCGCAAGATTTTCATCTCCGGCGTTGACCAGGCCGAGGCCGTGCTGATCGTGGCCCGCACCTCCGACCACAAGACCGGCAAGCTCAAGCCCGCCCTGTTCATCGTGCCGACCGACGCCGAAGGCTTCACCAAGACGGCGCAGGAGATGGACATCATCGAGCCCGATCACCAGTACAACCTGTTCCTCGACGACGTCCGGCTGCCGTCCACCGCGCTGGTCGGCAAGGAGGACGCGGCGTTGATGCAGTTGTTCGCGGGCCTGAACCCGGAGCGGATCATGGGCGCCGCGATGGCCGTCGGCATGGGTCGCTACGCCATCGAACGCGCGGTGGAATACGCCAAGGAGCGCACGGTGTGGAAGACGCCGATCGGTGCGCACCAGGGCATCTCGCATCCGCTGGCGCAGGTGAAGGTCGAAGTGGAGCTGGCGAAGCTGATGATGCAGAAGGCCGCGACCCTCTACGACGCGGGCGACGAGATGGGCGCCGCCGAGGCCGCCAACATGGCGAAATACGCGGCGGCGGAAGCCAGCATCAAGGCGCTCGACCAGGCCGTCCAGACCCACGGCGGCTCCGGCCTGACCAAGGACGTCGGACTGGCCGCCATGCTCGCCGCCGCTCGCATCGGCCGCATCGCGCCGGTGAGCCGGGAAATGGTCTTGAACTTCGTCGCCCAGTACTCGCTGGGCCTGCCGAAGTCGTACTGAGAGGACGCGCATGACCGAGACGGCTCCGTTCGTCCGCTACGAGGTGAGCGGCGGCGTGGCGACGCTCACCTTCGACTCGCCGCACAACCGCAACGCGCTGTCGTCCAAGCTGGTCGCCGAGCTGCTGCGCGGACTCGACGACGCCGCCGACGACGAGAAGGTGCGCGTCGTCGTGCTCGCGCACACCGGCAACACGTTCTGCGCGGGCGCCGATCTGAGCGAGGCGAGCGACGCCGATCCGGCCGTGGCCGCCGACGAGCGCACCCGGGTCATGATCGGCGTGCTGCGCAGGCTGGTGGAGATCCCGAAGCCGGTGATCGCGCGGATCGACGGCAACGTGCGGGCGGGCGGCATGGGCATCGTGGCCGGTTGCGACATCGTCGTGGCCGGGCCGGGCAGCAGTTTCGCGCTCACCGAGGTGCGGATCGGGCTGGCGCCGTTCATGATCTCGCTGACCCTGCTGCCCAGGCTCGATCCGCGCGCGGCCAGCCGGTACTACCTCACCGGCGAGAAGTTCGACGCCGCCGTCGCCGAGCAGATCGGCCTGGTCACGGTAACCGCCGACGACCCGGCCGCCGAGGTGGCGCGGCTGTGCGGGGAAGTGCGCAAGGGCTCCCCGCAGGGGCTGGCCGAGGCCAAGCGGTTGGTCAACGCGGGCATCCTCGCGGAGTTCGACGCCTCCGCCGAGGAGCTCGCGCGGCGTTCGGCGAGCTTCTTCGGCACCCCCGAAGTGCACGAGGGCATGCTGGCCTTTTTGCAGCGCCGCCCGCCGAGCTGGGCAGAATAACGACCATGGCGACACCCCACGAACCCAAGCAGGACCGCAGCCGAGCCACCCGGCAGCGCCTGCTCGAGGCGACCATCGACTGTCTGGCCGAGATGGGCTGGGCGGCCGCGACGGTCGCGGTCGTCGCCGAACGGGCCGGGGTGTCGCGTGGCGCGGCGCAGCATCACTTTCCCACCAGGGAGGATCTGATCACCGCCGCGCTGGAGTTCATGTTCGACACGCGCAGCGGGCAGGCGGTGCAAGAGGCATCGTCGCTGGGGGAGCTGGGCGACGGCGTCGGCCGTACGGAGGCGGTGGTGGCGGGGCTGGTCGAGTCGTACACCAGTCCGCTGTTCAAAGCCGCGTTGCAGGTGTGGACGCACGCCGCCGCCGACCCGGTGCTGCGCGAACGCATCGTCCCGCTGGAAGCCCGCTTCGGCCGCGCGTCGCATCGTCGCGCGATCGAGGCTCTCGGCGTGGACGACTCCGATCCGGTCACCCATCACCTGGTCCAGGCGACCTTGGACATGGCCCGCGGCCTGGGGTTGGCCGACGTCCTCACGGACGACTCGGCCCGCCGCAAGCGCATAGTCGAGCAATGGGCGGCCACGCTACACGCCGCTTTGCACGCTCCTCGCTGATCGGGAGTCCGCGATCGGCGCACTCAGCAGCAGGACTATCGCGGCGACCATGGCGGCGAGAGTGAGCAGAGCGTAGGAGTTGCCGACCAGGAATTGCATGACGGTCCAGTGGAATTCCCGGCCGTTGGTCTGGGGTACGAACCAGATCAGGCCTTGCGGAAGCAGCGGCAGCGTCTGATCCCATGTTCCGATCGAGTCGACTTGCATCGGCCACGCGAAGGCGAACAACGCGATCGCGCCGGGCACGGTGATGCCGGCTGTCCACGATCGGCGGGACAGTGCGTGCACGGCCCAGACGAGCGCGGGCACCGCCCACACCCAGTAGTGGGTCCAGGAGATCGGTGAGCACAGCAGCGTCACACCGGCGGCGAGCAGGGCGCCGAGCATCTCGTCTCCCCGCTGGTAGGCGATTCGCGCCGCGGCCAACCCGGCCAGCCCGAGCCCGCCGGCGCCGAAGAGCCACACCACGTGGCTGTCCCACGTGGTCCATTGCAGGCGGCCGAGCACACCGTTGAGCGACTGATTCTGCACGTATGCGAAGCCGATCCGGTTCTGCGACGCCACGGTCGAGGTCCAGAACTGGATCGCCTCGGTCGGCCGATACCAGAGACCGACCGCGACCGTGGCCGCGAACGCGCCCATCGCGACGGCGGCGGCCTTGAATTGGCGGGTGATCACCAGATAGACGACGAACACCGCGGGCGTCAGTTTGATGCCGGTGGCGATACCGATGAGGATGCCGCGACTCCGGCGGTGTTTCGGCATGGCGAGGTCGCCAAGGACCATCGCCATCAGGATCATGCTGATCTGCCCGAAGCGGAAGGTCTGCTGCACCGGCTCGAGCCAGAGCGCGGCGCTGCCCACGGCAAGCGTCATCGCCAGCATGCCGAGCCCACGCCGATACCGCATCAGTACAGCGGTGCACCACACGCTGACATACAGGGAGATCAGCGTCGTGACCACCATGCCGGTGCCGATGTAGTTGATCGGGAACCGCGCCAATTCGGCGCAGATCCACGCGGCGAAGACGGGATAGAGAAACGGCAGGAACATCGGGCCGCGGGCGGCGTACAACTGATCCGGGTGCAGGGCGGCGGCCTTGCCGCCCCACATGTAGACCTGCAGATCTATTTGGTGCCAGTACATTTCCCAGTTCGGCCGCAAGAACAGCAGCCAGGCCGCCAGGGAGATCGCGGTGAACACGATGGCCGCGCCCAGGGCGAGCGCGGCTCGTGGCGGTCGGCTACGCGCGGTCGATAGTTCCGTCGCCTGCGCGACAACGACAGTTGTCGCCGGTGCGACAGTTGCCATGAACTTTCCTTCATCAGATGACGATCGATCGGCGGAACCGTTGCCGGACAACATGATCGGCGCGGTCCCGAGGGCAACGCTGAAACCGTGAGCTCGTCTAACGATACGGCTACTACCAAAGTAGTATTACCATTAGGAAATGTAACATGTGTCACTTTTGGCCTCCCTGTGTGGGAAGCGCCGCTTACCGGGTCCCGATGTCCCGGTGCATGTGATCGCGTGGATCGGTAGGGGCGCGACAGACAACTCGCGCCCCTCATCTTCAACGAATTCGCTTAGGGCTCTACCGAAGTCGGCGCACTCGTGCGCTGTGCCCGATCAGCACAGTCCTTGCTGCTCGAGGCGCCCGGAATCGATGGCATAGGAGGAGGCCCCGATGGCGGCGCCGATCAGGCCGACGATGATCGCGCCGGGGATCGCGCCGACGAAGAAGACGGGCAGGCCGACCAGCGCGCCGATGGCGGCGCCGATCGCCGCGCCGATTCCCGTGCGCAGTTCGATCGTGTCGCCGGGCGGCAGGCACGCCTTGATGTAGGTCACCTGCGGGGCCTCGACGGTCGCCGCGGCGATCGGTTCGGTGCGGTCGACGGGCGCGGCCGACGCGGTAGCGGCGAATCCGACGGTGAGCGCGGTTGCGACCAATGCGCTGACCACCGTCACGGCCAGCTTCGTGAAAGCGTTCAACTGTTTCCCTGAATGTTCGCGGTGGACACGTGACCTGATGCGCTCCGGGTTCCCGCTCCGGAACGTGCGCTGTCACGCATCCGATCATCATCGCTGGAGTTTTGCGGTGTGCCAAGACCTGACGCTCGAATAGCCTGCGCCGGTGCCAACTCCGAGCGCCTTCGCGTCGATGTCACACTCGCCGGCGTCGCGTCGTCCTTCCTGTGAACGCGAAACGACGCAGCGACACAAGGAGTGAGGACCATGACGAAGGGCACGAAGATCGCGGTAGCGGGCGCGACCGGGCGGCTGGGCAGGCACGTGGTGGATGTGCTGAACGAGCAGGGGCACGACGTGGTCGCCTTCTCCCGGGCCGACGGTGTCGACATCGAGACCGGGCGGGGCCTGGTCGATGCGCTGGATGGTGTGCGCGTCGTGATCGACGTTTCCAGCACGCCGTCCCCGGACCGGGAGGTGGCGACGGCCTTCTTCACCGCGACCGCGCGCAATCTGCACGAAGCGGGACAGAAGGCAGGGGTCGAGCGTCTGGTGGTGGCGTCGATCATCGGCATCGACGGCACCACCGCCGGATACAACGCGGCCAAGCTGGCCCACGAGCGAGCGCTGCTGGAAGGGCCGCTGCCGGTGCAGATCCTGCGTGCGGCGCAGTTCCACGAACTGGTCGAGCTGATGATGGGGTGGGGCACCCAGGGGGACACCGCCTACGTGGCTGAGATGCGCACCCAATTGGTCGCCGCGCGTACCGTCGCCGAGGAACTCGTCCACCTCGCGCTCGCTCCCGAGATCACCGCGGCTCCTTTCCCGGAAATCGCGGGCCCGCAACCGGAAACGATGGCCGGTGCCGCAACCCTGCTTGCCGCCCGCCGCGGCGCGCCCGCACACGTCGTCGAGGTGAGCGACCAGGACAATCCCGATCGTGAGGTGTACGAAAACGGTGGACTTCTCCCCGGCCCGCACGCCAAGCTCGCAGGCCCGACGTTCGCCGAGTGGATCGAGTCCGTCCGGTAGCCACCCGGAGGCATCGAAAACGCGGTCCGCACCGGCGCCGAGGTATGACGCCGGTGCGGATGCGGTGTTCAGCGAGTGCAGGGGAATGCGCTGAACACCGGAAGGCGATGCGGCCCCGAGGGATGCAGGGCGACAGGGCAGCATCGCGTGGTTTCAGTGGGTGGCGGTCAGGTCGTACAAGGCGACCCCGTCCACCTGGATGGCGGTGAAGTTCTCCTCGACCCACTGCGTGATCTGCGCACTGGGGGAGGAGCTGGATGAACCGGGCCCGCCACGGCCGCCGCCGACGAAGTAGTGGATCTTCCCTTCGGCGACGTACTGCTGGAACTGCTCCAGCGTCGGCGAGGGGTCACTGCCGTTGAAGCCGCCGATCGGCATCACCGGAAGTTCGGTGGCCAACTGCAAGCCCGCGGCGCTGTTCGAGCCGATGGCCGCGGCCACCCAGGTGTAGTCGCCGCCGTTCTGCTCGAGCAGGGACACGATCTGCGCGCTCGGTTCGCTCGCCCCGAGGAGGCCGCCCATCCCACCGCCGCCATTGGGACCAGGACCGCCGTCTCCGGGCATACCGCCCGTTCCCTGCGGGAACACCGTGCCGTCCGGTGCCTGCCCGCCGGGCGCGGTGCCTTGCGGCGTGGTGCCGGACGGGAAACCCGGCGGTGTACCCGCGCCGTCGGGAGCTTGCCCGTCGGGCGGGAAGCCCGGCGGCGTACCCGCGCCGCCGGGGGCCTGCCCGTTGGGCGTGGTGCCCTGGCGTCCGCCGCTCGGTGCCCGGCCGCCGGGTGCGTTGCCCTGCGGTCCAGAACCCGGAAGTCGGCTGCCCGGCTGTGGAATTCGGCCGTCCGTGCCCTGCGGACCCGGCGAACCTCCGTCCGGCGGTGTGTCACCCGGGGCTTGCGCGGCGCCGTCGCGGCCCGTGCTCATTCCGTTCTGCATGCGGCGACCCATGCCGGGCATGCCTTCGCCCCACGGTGGCCGCCCGCGCATCGCGACGTTCGGCCCCGCCGAAGGAATCGAACCGGCGTGTGGCGTCGCGATGGTATCGACGGCATAGGCCACGGGCCCGGCCAGGAAAGTGAACGCGACCGCCAGCGCCGACACGACGGCCAGCTTGCGCGGCGCGGGAACGAGCACGGCGAGTGTCGCGAGCACGCCGACGACCAGCACCGTCCAGCGCAGCCACGACTGCCATTCCGGACTGCGCGACAACAGCATCCAGGCGGTCGCCGTGGTGAGACCCACCGCGAGTGCCGACGCAAGCCGCACCCACGGCCGATGCCGCCCCCGCCACGCCAGGACCGCGCCCGCGCCGACCAGCGCGGCGATGGCCGGAGCCAGGGCGACGGTGTAGTACTGGTGGAAGATCCCGGCCATGAAGCTGAACACCAGCCCGGTCGCCAGCAGCCATCCGCCCCAGAGGACGAGCGAAGCGCGCTGCCGGTCGGTGCGAGCCGCTTTGCCGCGCAGGAGGATTCCGACGACCAGCGCGACCAGCGCGGCGGGGATCAACCACGCGATCTGACCGCCCTGTGCCGGCTCGAACATCCGCGTGATGCCGGTTTCCCCCCACATGCCGTTGCCGCCCCGCGGCAGCTCACCGCCGCCCGGTACGACACTGCCGCGCTCGTTGCCGTTGAGCCGGCCGAGCCCGTTGTAGCCGAGGGTGAGTTCCAGGATGGAGTTCTCGTGCGAGCCGCCGATCCACGGACGGGACGAGGCGGGCCACAACTCCACCGCGAGCAGCCACCAGCCCGCGGCCACCACCATTGCGGCCCCGGCCGCGAAAAGTTGCAGGATGCGCTTGCCGAGTTTCGGCGGGCCCGCGAGCAGATAGGTCAGCGCGAGCGCCGGAACCACCAGCAGCACCTGCAATTGCTTGGTGAGGAAGCCGAATCCGATCAGCGCGCCGGTCAGCACCAGCCACCGCCAGCGGCCGTCCTCCACCGCCCGGGTCATCGCCCAAGCGGCGGCGATCATCAAGAACACCAAGAGCGCTTCGGGATTGTTGAAGCGGAACATCAACGCCGCGACCGGCGTCACCGCCAGCGCCAACCCGGCGAGCAATCCGGCCGCGGGCCCGAACGGCCTGCGCACCGTCGCCCACAGCAGTGCCACGCTGGCCACGCCGAGCAGCACCTCCGGCACCAGGATGCTCCAGCTGTTCAGGCCGAAAGCCCGCACCGAAAGCTCCATCAACCACAGCGAGGCGGGTGGCTTGTCCACGGTGATCGAGTTGGCCGCGTCGGAGGACCCGAAGAAGAACGCCTTCCACGACACCGAGCCCGCCTGCACCGCGGCGGAATAGAACGAATTCGCCCACCCGTTGGCGCTCAGGTTGCACAGATAGGCCACCGCCGTGCCGAGCAGCAGCGCCGCCAGCGCCGGAAACTCCCAGTTCCTTCTGGTCCGAGGCCGCGGTTCGGCCGCGACCGGTTGCGCGGTCAGAGTCGCCGTCATCGACGAACCTCCGCGGCGAGCCCCGATGCGTTCGACGCACGATCGCCTCCGCTGTCGCGGAACACCCAGCGCAGCCCGACGAACCGCAGCAGCGTCGCCACCAGATTGGCCACCACCAGCACGAACAGTTCCAGATGCACCGAGGAGTCCGGCGCCCACCGATGCAGCGCGAACAACGAACCGCTGGTGAGCGCCAGCCCGATACCGAAGATCACCAAACCCTGGAACTGGTGCGACACGGCCCCGTTCGAGCCGCGCACGCCGAAGGTGAAGGCCCGGTTGGCCGCCGTGTTGCCCACCGCCGTGATCAGCAGGGCGGCGAAGTTCGCCACTTGCGCGCCGGTCAATGGTTGCAGCGCCACGTAGAGCAGCAGGTAGGCCAGCGTGCTCAACACACCGACGATCGCGAACCGCACCAGCTGACCCACCATGCCGAGCGGCACCCCGGGCACCAGCGGTTCCCGGCCCACCGAGCGGCGCAGTTCCTCCAGCGGCAGCGCGCCGGTCGCCAGCGCCCGACCAAGCCGCCAGATGCCGAGCAGGTCCTTGCGGGCGGTGTCGATGATGTCGACGCGGCTGTCCGGGTCATCGATCCAGTCCACCGGGACCTCGTGAATCCGCAGACCCGCCCGCTCGGCGAGCACCAGCAATTCGGTGTCGAAGAACCATTCCCCGTCGTGCACCAGCGGTAGCAGGCGGCGCGCCACCTCGGTGCGCATCGCCTTGAAGCCGCACTGCGCGTCGGAGAAGTGCGCGCGCAGCGAGGCCTTCAGCAGCAGGTTGTAGCAGCGCGAGATGATCTCGCGCTTGGGTCCGCGCACCACGCGGGACGCGGCGTCGAGCCGGGTGCCGATGGCCAGGTCGGAATGCCCGGTGATCAGCGGCGCGACCAGCGGGAGCAAGGCGTTCAGGTCGGTGGACAGGTCGACGTCCATGTAGGCGACCACCTGCGCGTCCGAGTGTTCCCACACCGCGCGCAGCGCCCGACCGCGCCCCTTGGCGGACAGATGGACGACGCGCACATCGTCCAGTTCCTCCGCGAGCAGCTGGGCGACCTGGAGCGTGGCGTCGGTGCTCGCGTTGTCGGCGACCGTGATGCGCGCCGGGAACGGGAACCCCTCGCGCAGGTGGGCGTGCAGTCTGCGCACGCACACGCCGAGGTCGGTCTCTTCGTTGTAGACGGGTATCACCACGTCCAGCACGGGCGCGCCCGTGGTCTCGGTCCGTTCCGTCGCCGCGACGGTGGAAGTCTCGGTCATGCGAACCAGACTCGACGGCCACACTGCCACCGGGCTGGGCCTCAGCTGTGAGGTTCCTGGTAGCTCGGGATCGCCGGGTGGATGCCCGGCGGACGCCCGGTTATCGGGGCTGCTCGGTGCAGGTAGCATCCGGATTCGTGATGCTGCGCGGCCGGACGGAAGACGACCAGCCGCCGAAACGCGTGGACGCCCGCACCGAGCGCTGGCGCGAGCATCGCAGAAAGGTGCGCGAGGAGTTCGTGGACGCGGCGTTCCGCGCCCTCGACAAATTCGGCCCCGCCGTCAGCATGGGCGACATCGCCAAAGAGGCGGGCGCGGCCAAGCCGAAGCTGTATCGCCATTTCGAGGACAAGACCGACCTCTACAACGCGATCGTGGACCGGGTCCGCGACCTGCTCTGGGAACAGGTCATGACCAGCTTCGACCTCACCGGCGACTCGGCCGGTGACCTGGTGCGCCGCGCCGCGTCCGAATACGTGCTGGTGGTGTCGCGGCAGCCGAACGTCTTCCGGTTCATGCTGCACAGCCACTTCACGCAACGGTCCGACGACGCCGATCGCGCGCTGCAATCGGCCAGGCAGTCCGCCCGGCGCGCCGCCGAGCTGTTCGCAGGCGTCGTGGACGACGAGTCGGTGCGGGTCGAAAACGTGCAGCTGGTGATCTATTCGATCTTCGGCGCGGTGGCCTCGGCCACCGATTGGTGGCTGGGGGTGAACCGGCTGGAGCCGCCCGCCATGACGGCCGAGCAGTTCGCCGACTATCTGAGCGAGACCATCTTCGCGCTGGTGGCGGCGAGCGCTCGGCTGCACGGCATCGCCATCGCGGCCGATCGTCCGCTGCACCTCGCCTTTTCCACGTTGTGACCGGAGCGCCCCCCGGGCCGGGCGCCGAGGTCGTGCCGCGTCCACGCCGAACGTCATTGTTCCGATCGCCTCGCCGTTGAAGCCATCCGTGTCGGCGACGTCTTCAGTATCGCAGCGCCCACCGACAAGAAATGGCGCCGATCAGCTCCGGTGCAACCGCCACAGCGGGGACACCGGCCCATGGCCAGCGCCGAGATCGTAGGACGCGGCCAAGCAGCGGTAGGTCCACTCCTTGGCGAACTCGACCGCTTCGGGCACCGGATAGCCGTGGGCGAGCGCACAGGCGATCGCGGCGGCCAGCGTGTCGCCGCCGCCGTGGTCATTGCCGGTCGCGATGCGCGGCGCGGTGAATTCGAGGAATTGCTCGCCGTCGAACAGCAGGTCGGCGCTGTATTCGGAGGAACGCAGGTGCCCGCCCTTGACGATCGCCCACCGCGGTCCCAGCTTGTGCAGCGCCTCGGCCGCGCGCCGCGCCGAATCGTCGTCCGCTACTTCGATGCCCGTGAGCAGGCGGACCTCGTCCAGGTTCGGCGTCACCACGGTCGCGAGCGGAATCAGGGTGTTGCGCAGCGCGTCCAGCGCTTCGGCGTGCAGCAGCGGGTCGCCGTGCATCGAAGCCGCCACCGGATCGACGACCAGCGGAATCTCGCCATCGCGGCCGATGCCGACCTCCCGGCACACCTCCGCGACCGCCTCGATGATCGCGGTCGAGGCCAGCATGCCGGTCTTCGCGGCGCCGACGCCGATGTCCCCGGCGACCGAGCGCACCTGAGCGGCCACGACCTGCGGCGGAATCTCGTGGAAACCGCTGACGCCCACCGTGTTCTGCACGGTGACCGCCGCGACCGCGACCAGGGCGTGCACGCCGCACAGCGCCATGGTGCGGGTATCGGCTTGGATTCCGGCGCCTCCGCCGGAATCGGTACCGGCAATGGTGAGCGCCCGGACGGGGGTCTGCCCCTCGGCGGGCAATGGCAGCAATTTCACGACCCAAACCCTACGGCGACGTCGTTCTCCCGCTACGGGCAACCGGACCCGCCAGATGGGCGTAAAATGAAAATCGTTATCATTAACTTCATGGACTCCGACCTGCTTCCCGTCACCGTGCTGTCCGGCTTCCTCGGTGCGGGCAAGACGACGCTGCTCAACCACATCCTCGCCAACCGGGAGGGCCGCCGGGTCGCGGTCATCGTCAACGACATGAGTGAGGTGAACATCGACGCCGCGCTGGTCGCGGGCCAAGGCCACCTCGACCGCACCGAAGAGAAGCTGGTCGAACTGACCAACGGCTGCATCTGCTGCACCCTGCGCGAGGACCTGATCGAGGCGGTGGCCCGGCTCGCGCGGGAAGGACGGTTCGATCAGCTGGTGATCGAGTCCACCGGCATCTCCGAGCCGATGCCTGTGGCCGCGACCTTCGACTGGGAGTTCGAGGACGGGTTCCGGCTCGGCGACATCGCCCGGCTGGACACCATGGTGACCGTGGTCGATGCCTCGACCTTCCTCGCGGAAGTGGCGCGCGGCCAAGCGCTGGCCGAGCGGAATCTGGAAGCGGGGGAGGGCGACGCGCGCACCATCGCCGACCTCCTGGTGGATCAGGTCGAGTTCGCCGACGTCGTGCTGGTCAACAAGACCGACCTGGTCGGCGCCGCGGCGGTGGGCGCGGTGGAGGCCACGGTGCGCAGGCTCAATCCGCGCGCTCACGTGCTGCGGACCACTAACGGTGTGGTCGACCTGCGCGAGGTGCTCGACACCGGCCGCTACAACCCGCTGGTCGCCGCGGCGGCCGAGGGTTGGGCGGAGGAACTCGCAGGCGGCCACACTCCGGAGACCGAGGAGTACGGCATCCGCAGCCTCACCTACACCGCCGACCGGCCGTTCCATCCGCTGCGTCTGGCCGATGCGCTGGAGCGGTTGCGCGGCCTGTTGCGCAGCAAAGGATTCTGCTGGATCGCGAGCCGCTCGACGCTGGCCGCCGTGTGGTCGCAAGCGGGACCGAACCTGGTGTTCGAACCCGCCGCCTGGTGGTCGTCGCTGGAGGTGCCGCCAGGGCAGGAGATCGTGTTCATCGGGGTGAAGCTGGATTGCGCGAAGGTGCGCGCGTTGTTGGACGAAGCCCTGCTCACCGACGCGGAGTTCGCCGCGGGCCCGGGCGCTTGGGCCGAGTATCCCGATCCCTTCCCGGTGTGGGGTGAACTGCACGAGCACGCCTGATGGCTGTGTCGCTCCAGGCCGCCTCGGCGTCGCCGGATGACGTGCTCAGTTCGAGATTCCGGGTGCCTGGCGAAGGTAGGTGGTGTCGGTCAGTTGCTCGATCATGAAGTCGGCGATGTCGGCGCGGGAGATTTTCAGGGTGAGTCCGGGCTCGTCCGCCCGGAACCCGCGCCGGTAGCCGCCGGTGGCCGGTCCGTCGGTGAACGCGCTCGGCCGCACGATCGTCCAGTCCAGGTCGCTGGCCAGGACGTACTCCTCCTGCTCGACGTGGTCGGCATAGGCCGGGCGCAGCAGCAAGCCGAACATCACGTACTTCCACAGGAAGTTCAGGTTGCCCTTGCTGTCGCCCACGCCGAGCGTCGTCTGGCAGATCAGCCGTTTCACGCCCGTGCGCCGCATCGCGTCGATGATCGCTTTGGTGCCGCCCGCCCGGACCACGCCCTTGCGGCCGTTGCCGAGCGAGATCAGCACCGCCTCTTGTCCCTCCACCGCGCGTTGCACCGAATCGGTGTCCAGCACATCGCCTTCCACGACGCGCAGCCGCTCGTGCCGCTGGGTGACGCTCGCGGCGCTGCGGGTGAAGGCCGTCACCTCGTGGCCCTCCCGCAGCGCCCGCTCGACGACGAGACGCCCGACGGTACCGGTGGCTCCGAAGACCGCGATTCGCATGGTTTCTCTCCTTGTTCGAAAGCTGTTGTGCTGTTGATGAATCCAGTACATCAGCGGGAATCGAGACGAACCATGGCCGCGGCTCTCGATGCCATAAGCGACTGTCTCAGCGCAGCTTCGCGAAGAACTCCGTGATCTCCTCCGTCATGAGCGCGGGCGCCACATGGTGCAGGTAGTGAGTGAACACATCGTGCGTGCGCCACGAGACAACGTTGTGATCGCGCTCGGCGAAGCGCCGGATGCCGTGGAAATCGCCGGAGGAGCCGCACAGCGCGAGCGGAACCGTGGTCGGCGCGGTGGGGTGCTCGGCCTTGTCCTTCTCGAAGTAGTGCCGGATCGCCGAGCCCGCGGTGCCGGTGAGCCAGTGGATCGCGATATTGGTCAGCACGAAGTCGTCGTCCAGGTCCGGGCCGAGCAGTTGGCCGTTCCAGCCGACCAATCCGGCGGGCGAATCCGTGATCGCGTGCGCCAGCGTCTGCGGCTGCTGGGATTGCAGCACGTTGAAGCCCATCTTGTTCTTCACGAACCAGTCCAGGGTGGCCAGCGACCGCTGCTCGTCCTCGTCGAGATCGGCCAGTTCGGCCGGGTCGCCGGACGGGAACGAGTACACCTGCGCGACGTGCACGCCGACGACGTTCTCCGGAGCCACCCGCCCGAGTTCCGGCGAGATCTGCGATCCGCCGTCGTTGCCCACCGCGCCGTAGCGGGCGTAGCCGAGCCGCCGCATCAACTCGGCCCAGGCGCGGGCGATGCGAGCGTCGTTCCAGCCCGCCTCGGTGGTGGGGCCGGAGAAGCCGTATCCCGGTACCGAAGGGATCACCAGATCGAATCCGGCCGTGGTGAGCGGCTCGATGACGCCGACGAACTCGACGAAAGTGCCGGGCCAGCCGTGCGTGAGGATCAGCGGGAACGCGTCCTCCTGTGCGGATTTCACGTGCAGGAAATGGATGTTCTGACCGTCGATCTCGGTGGTGAACTGCGGGTAGGCGTTCAGCGCGTTCTCGACCGCGCGCCAGTCGAACCCGTCGCGCCAGTAATCGACCAGGTGGCGGACGCGCTCGACGCTCACCCCGTAGGTGTCGCCCGAGCCTGGGATCTGCTGAGCCCACCGGGTACGTGCGAGCCGGTCGCGCAGATCGTCCAGCTCGGCCTGGGCGATGTCGATGCGGAAGGGGGTGATCGCGGTCATGTCCTGCTCCTAGTGAAACGGAATGCTCTGTTCTGTTCCAACCGTAACAGAACGGATCATTCCGTTTCAAGTGCTACGCTGAATTCATGCCGAGAACAACCGACGCCCCAGCTCAGAAGGGTCTGCCCGGCCGCAAGGCGCAGGCGGCCCGCAACGACGGCTTGATCCTGGAGGCCGCCCGCGTGGTCTTCCTCGCCGACGCGACGGCCCCGATCTCCGCCGTCGCCGAACGCGCGGGCGTGGGGATCAGCGCGCTCTACCGCCGCTATCCGAGCAAGGAAGTGCTGCTGCGCACGCTCTGCCATGACGGTCTGCGCCGATACAACAAGGAGGCCGAAGCGGCGCTGGAGGATTCGGACGGATGGCGCGGACTCGTCGGCTTCTTGGAGCGCGTGGTGGACGCGGACGTGCATTCCCTCGCCGTGCACCTCGCGGGCACGTTCACTCCCGACGAATCGATCCTCCCCGACGTCCTGCGCTCCGGCGAGGCGACCGAGGAGCTCGTGCGCCGCGCCCACGCCACCGGCAAGCTGCGTCCCGACGTCACCCCGCAGGACCTCGGCCTGATCCTGGAATCCTGCGCGGCGGTCGCGGTGCCCGACCCCGAGCGCACCGTCCAGTTGCGCCGCCGCGTGCTCGCGATGCTCGTCGCCGGACTGAGCTCCGACGGCGAACTCCCCGGCCCACCGCCCGCGCCGGACGAGTTCTCCTGGCGGTGGGCACGGCGATGAATTTCCCGGGGTGAACCGGTCCGCACTGGTACGAATACCGCAGTCCGCCGAAAGGAAGTGCCGTGAACTGGACACTCGAGGTCGTGATCGTGCCCGTGTCGGACATCGACCGAGCCAAGCGGTTCTACGCGGAGCAACTGGGCTTCGCCGTCGACCACGACACGAAGATCGCCGAGGAGGTGCGCATAGTGCAGCTCACCCCGCCCGGCTCGGGCTGCTCGATCGTGATCGGCAAGGGCGCGGTGCCGGACATGCGCCCCGGATCCCAACAAGGTTTCCAGTTGGTAGTCAACGACCTGCGCAAAGCCCATGAGGAACTGACTTCCCGCGGCGTCGAGCTCACCGAAATCCAAGTCCTCGGCGAAAACCCGACCCCCATGCCCGACCCCTTGGACAACGTCGGATTCTTCTTCTTCACCGACCCGGACGGCAACGGCTGGGCCGTACAACAGATCTCGACCCGTCCGTGAACGCGGCGGTGACGAACGCCGAGTGGGTCTGCCTCGGTTATCGGTTGCCGAGGAAGAGGGTTTGCGTGCTGCGGCCCAAGGGACCCTTTTCGTCGTAGAGCGCTGATTCCGCCATACCTATGCCATGGGGTTGGGGGTAGGTGACGGCGTCGAGGCAGACCCATTCGCCCGCCGGCTGGCGGTACAGGGTGACCGTCAGGTCGGTGTTGATGAAGAGGTACTTCGACCAGTCCAGGACCGCGCTCACGCCGTTGCCGGAATCCGCGGCCGCGAGGGTGCGCTCCAGCGGGCTCGGATCGGTGCCCGCGACGATCGGGTGCTTGATCCTGATCCAGCAGATCGCCGGGCCTGGTTCGGAGAAGGATCCGCTGACGAAGCGGTAATCGATGGCCGTGTGGAACCCGATCGGCTGGGCGGACGGGAACGGCTCGGGCGCGTCCGCGTGCTCCGGGCCGGGGCGCGAGCCCGTCGGCAAGAAGCGTTCCGGCAGCGGCAATTCCGGTTCGGCCAGCTTGAATCGCCAGGCATTCGCCCGCATCACCGGCCCGCGCTCGGTCGACAGTGTCGCCTCGATGAGTTCGACGCTGCGACCAGGACGCGCGACGCGCGCCTGCGCGGTGAGCGGTTCCAGCGGCACCGGGCCGAGGATCTCGACGGCGACCCGGCCGACCTGGAACCCGGACCGTGGCTCGCACCGCTCGATCACGTGCCCGAGCAGCGCCGACGGTGGACCGGCGTGCTGGGCGTCCGGCGACCAGGGGCCACGGGTGAACTCGGTCGAGATGAATCGGTCCGGCCGATCGGGATCGGGTAGGTAGAAGGCGTCAGTCATGACCGTGCCTCGCCCGCGCTCGGCTCAGTGCGCGCCCGCGCACGGTGTCCTCGGCTGCTTCGCTGACGCTCGCTCACGTCGCTGTCCATCCTTCGGGCCGATCGGTCGCTTGCACAACGACGGTAACCCGCCCCGGAACGGGCTCGGGATCAGACCCGGCCGAACGCGAGCGCGACGTTGTGCCCGCCGAAACCGAACGAGTTGTTCAGTGCGAAATCGATGTGTTGAGTCCGTGGCGCGCCCGCGACGACGTCGAGATCGATCTCCGGATCGAGGTTGTCGAGGTTCAACGTCGGCGGGACGACCTGATCCCGCAGGGTGAGCATGGTGACGAGCGATTCCAACGCGCCGACCGCCCCGATCGAGTGACCCAGCGCGGATTTCGGAGCGTAGACCGAGGCGTCGGGCGCGACGGAGGTGATCGCGTTGGCTTCCGAGGCGTCGCCGATGGAGGTCGACGTGGCGTGGGCGTTCACATGCTGGATATCCGAAGCCCGCAGTCCCGCGGTTTCGATGGCCTTGCGCATCGCGCGGGCAGCGCCGAGCCCTTCCGGCTCGGAGGCGACGATGTGATAGGCGTCGGAGGTGATGCCCGCGCCGAGCACCCGTCCGTGCACGGTCGCGCCGCGCGCGCGTGCGTGCCGCTCCGATTCGAGCACCAGCAGCGCGCCCGCCTCGCCGAAGACGAACCCGTCGCGGTCCCGGTCGAACGGGCGGGACGCGCGTTCCGGTTCGTCGTTGCGGGTGCTCATGGCGCGCATCATGGCGAAGCTCGCGATGGGCACGGCGTCGATGTGTCCTTCGACCCCGCCCGCCACCACTACGTCCGCCTCGCCGGTGGTGATCAGCCGCCAGGCGTGCGCGATCGCCTCCGAACCCGACGAACATGCCGAGACCGGAGCGAAAACTCCTGCTCTGGCACCGATTTCGAGCCCGACGGTGGCGGCGGGACCGTTCGGCATCACCATCGGCACCGACATCGGCGACACCTTGCGGTAGCCGCCCGCGCGCATCGCGTCGACCGCGGAGATCAGCGCGTCACCACCGCCGAGCCCGGTGCCGATCGCCACCGCCAAACGGTCGCCGTCCACCTCGGGCGCGCCCGCCGCGCGCCAGACCCGGCGGCCTAGCACCAGGGCCATCTGCTCGACGTAGGAATGCCTGCGCTGTTCGAGCCGGGACAGTTCCCCGCCGGGCTGTGACTTCAACTTGCCGCCGATGCGGACCGGCAGGTCGTACTCGGCCACGAAATCGTCATCCAACGCGCCGATCCCGCTGTGCCCCGCCAGCAAACCGGACCAGGTCGTATCCATGTCGTCGGCCAGCGACGTGGTCGCCGCGTATCCGGTGACCACGACCGAATTCCGAGTTTCTGAAGCGATTGTTACAGTCACGATGTCATGAATACCTGTACCGATCGCTACAGTCAACCCATGGCCCGCCCTCTCGACCACGCCAAACGCGCCGAACTGCTCGCCGCCGTCGTGCGCTACATCGCCGATCACGGCCTCGCGGACCTGTCGCTGCGCCCGCTGGCCACCGAACTCGGCACCAGCTCCCGCATGCTGATCTACTACTTCACGACCAAGGAGGAATTGCTGGTCCAAGCGCTGGCGACGCAGCGCCCCGACATCGCGGCGATGTTCGCCGATATCGGTGACGCTGCGGAACTGCGCGACCGGTTGTGGGATTTCTGGACCGCGAACGCCTCGGGCGAGGGCCGCACCAGTGTCAGGGTGATGCTTCAGGTGCTCGGCGCGGCTTGTGCGCCGCGCAGTCCGTATGCCGATTACGCCAACTCGGCCATCGCGATCTTCGTATCGGCGCTGGCCGACGGGCTGCGCGTCATCGATTCCATTGATGACCCGGAAATTGTCGCCACACTGCTGATTTCGGGTCTGCGCGGAATTCTGCAAGACCGGCTGATCACCGGCGAGGTCGAGCGCACCGATCGCGCGGCCCGCCGCCTGATCGAACAGACGGTGCTCTGAACAGTTTGTCGGCGCATCGGCAGTGAGCGGCGTCCGGGCGGTGGTGCGGCCGGTGACGGCGGAATCCGGTAGCGACGCTGTTGCGGTTCGTCGGGCTGCGCTGAATGTTCCGTGACGGCGGGGGCGATCGTGAGTCGAACGGATCGGCCGCTGCTGGACCGTGACCTCGGGACAGGCGGAATCGTGGGTATCCACGCTTGCGGCGCTGCTGCTCGGCACGGCCGTGGCCCCACATGTGCGACTCGCTCTGCGACGAGGGCGGGGCAATCGTAGTGCCCGGATGGTCTCGCGCGGAGGCGATCACTCGGGCCGGGACTCCGGGTACGCATGCGCGAAGAGGCGTTCGAGCATCGCATGCAGCTGCTCTCGTTCCGCAGGGTCGAGCGGGGCGAGGATCTCGTCGCCGACCCGACCGGCTTCGCGATCGAGGGAACGCAACGCGGTACGGCCGGTCCGGGTGAGGCGCACGGTGATGCGGCGACGGTCGCGCTCGTCCCGCGCCCGTTCCACCCTACCGGCGGCTTCGAGTTCGTCGACGATCTTGGCCACGTCGCTGGGGTGGATGGCCAGGCGCTCGGCCAAGTCCCGCTGCGCGTGCGGGCCGAAATCGGCGAGCGCCGCGAGAATCGCCATGTGCCACAGGCGCAGGCCGCGAGCGGCGAGGCGGTCGGCGAACCCGGTGCGCGCGGCCTTGCCGACCCGCGACAGGAGGTAGATGTCGAGGCCGAGCAGGCTCGGTGGGAGTGCGCGTCCGGTACCCATGGGCCTATTGTAGGAGCGAACCTAACATAGGTCAGCACCAACTAATCGGAGATCACCGTGGACGCGCTACATCCGAGACTCCTCGTCACCCGCTTCGCCGAATGCTTCGGGTTCTACGCGGCGGTGCTACCCGAGCTGATCGGGGCGACCCTCGTCAAGGGAACCGCCGCCGGTCCATACGCGAACTGGGACGTGGCGGACCAAGGCGTACTAGTGCTCTTCGATCGCGCCGCGATGGCGGAGGTCATCGGCACGTCTACGCTGCCTGCCGCACCGTCGCAGGACACGGTGATGTTCGTCTGCCGAGTGCCCGACGTCGACGCGGGCGCGAAGCTGTGCGCCGACCACGGCGCGACCGTTGTCGCGGGCCCAACCGACCGCCCGCAGTGGGGCCCCGGACTGCGCACCGCCCACCTGCGCGACCCGGAGGGCACGCTCATCGAACTCCAGTCCTATTGACCGCCAGGTAGTTCGACGATTCCGTGCCGCACCCGTACGCCAACCGGTGCCTACCGGAGTATCAGGCGTTGTACTTTACAAGTCCGGTTCGCGCAGAAGAGCGTTGATATCAAGTGTCAGCAGATGCTTTCGGACGCGTTCTGCGAAAGCGGGCGCCCCAGCCGCCTTCAGTCGTTCGGGGAGTGCGGCGCTGCTGGTATCGCTATTGCGAACGTGGTAGACGAGTTGCTTCGCGGTGACGGCTCGAACCATATGGGGGGCCGAGTCATCGACAAGCTCGAAGAATTCATCGGCTGTGTAGATCTCGTAGGGAAGCTCATCCATCTGAGTGAAGTGCTTATCGTTGTCGGTGAGCAGGATGTCGATGGCGGCGTAAACCGCCGCGCAGTGGACGTGGGCATCGCCCACGTCGGGGTAAGTCGCCGACTTATCGATCGTGTAGCCGGTTATGTGGCCCGTCTCGAACGTGTGCTCGAGTCTGCGGCGAATGCCTCCGACCTGGGCGTCATCCAGCAGCGGGTTGTTTTTCCTCAGGTGGTAATGGAACTCCGCCATGATGTCGTCAGTCCACATGACCTCGAACATCTCATTGTCCGGCTCGAGATAGAGCAGTGCGAGCCAATCCCGGAGCGTACGGGAGTACAAGACGTTCGCATCGACAAGCACATTCGTACCCCACCCGCTGACCATGACGGACATGGTACAAGCGGACGGGGCACCACTTACCGGATCAAACAGGCATCGTGAGCAGTCAGTCGACTACGCCGAGTTCGTCTTCGAGAGCGCGCAGGTCATCGAAAGCCTGACGCTGCGCAGCCCGCTGGGATTCCCTGTGCGCGAGAACATCCCTGCTGAAAAGTCGAGTGTGCGAGCCGACCTTGTGCGCGGGCAACGTGCCTTCGTTGACCAGCTTCATCAGTGTCGGACGTGAGATGCTCAGCATCTTTGCGGCGACGGTGGTGGTCACCTCGTTCGGGACACTGCCGACAGTCACGGTGCAACCACGGCTGATGAAGTCGAGAATCTGAGAGATCAGCGCCGTCAGCTGGGCGGGCATCTCCACGGAGTCCCCACTTCGGAGACCGACAGTAATGGTCTCCTCTGCATCATCCGACGCGACGCCGCGAGCCTGCTCGACGTGGGCCTGGAACGCCCGAGCCTGCTCGATTTCGCTTGCGGTGATCGACACGACCGCTTTCTCGTCGTGAATCAGTGACGGACTCATCGACTCGAACTCCTTTCTGCTCTCGCAGGTACTACTTACCGTAGGCGCTTGCACTTATAAGTGCAAGGGCGACGCCAGGCTTACAGACACCAGCAGCGCTAGGGGTCCGACGACGCGTCGACTCTAGGCGCGCTACTCGGCCCCAATCCTCGCCAGCCCGAGAGTGCTTGCCATGCGAACGTCTCTACCTGGAACTTCTGAGCAGATGAGATCCAGCGTCGAAAATTCAGCCGGCTTTTGTCGTCCCACCGCCCGCCGCATCGTGGAGATGCGGCGGGCGCAGGCGGTGACTACGAGACCACGGGCAGGTAGACAGCGTTGCCGTGGCTGGCGAACTCGGCGGACTTCTCCGCCATGCCCGCCTGCAGTGCCTCCGCGTCGTTCAAGCCCTGGCGCTCGGCGTATTCGCGCACGTCCGCGGAGATCCGCATCGAGCAGAACTTGGGGCCGCACATGGAGCAGAAGTGTGCGGTCTTGGCGGGTTCGGCGGGCAGGGTCTCGTCGTGGTATTCGCGCGCGGTGTCCGGATCGAGGGACAGCGCGAACTGGTCGCGCCAGCGGAATTCGAAGCGGGCCTGGGACAGCGCGTCGTCGCGCTGCTGTGCGTGCGGATGGCCCTTGGCCAGGTCGGCGGCGTGTGCGGCGATCTTGTAGGTGATCACGCCGACCTTCACGTCGTCGCGGTTGGGCAGGCCGAGGTGTTCCTTCGGCGTGACGTAGCAGAGCATGGCGGTGCCCGCCTGCGCGATGATGGCGGCGCCGATCGCGGAGGTGATGTGGTCGTAGGCGGGGGCGATGTCGGTGGCGAGCGGGCCGAGGGTGTAGAACGGGGCCTCCTCGCACAGCTCCTCCTCGAGCCGCACGTTCTCCACGATCTTGTGCATGGGCACGTGCCCCGGACCCTCGATCATCACCTGCACGCCATGGGATTTCGCGATCTTGGTCAGTTCGCCAAGGGTGCGCAGTTCCGCGAACTGCGCCTCGTCGTTGGCGTCGGCGATGGAGCCGGGCCGCAGGCCGTCACCGAGGGAGAACGTGACGTCGTAGCGGGCCAGGATCTCGCAGAGCTCCGCGAAGTGCGTGTAGAGGAACGATTCCTGGTGATGCGCGAGGCACCAGGCCGCCATGATGGATCCGCCGCGCGAGACGATGCCGGTCACCCGCTTGGCGGTCAGCGGAATGTAGCGCAGCAGCACGCCCGCGTGGACGGTCATGTAGTCGACGCCCTGTTCGCACTGCTCGATCACGGTGTCCCGGTAGATTTCCCAGGTCAGCGCGGTCGGGTCGCCGTTCACCTTCTCCAGCGCCTGGTAGATCGGCACGGTGCCGACCGGGACGGGGGAGTTGCGCAGAATCCACTCGCGGGTCTCGTGGATGTTCTTGCCGGTGGACAGGTCCATGATGGTGTCCGCGCCCCAGCGGGTGGCCCACACCATCTTCTCCACCTCCTCCGCGATCGAGGAGGACACGGCCGAGTTGCCGATGTTCGCATTGATCTTGACCAGGAACTTCTTGCCGATGATGGTCGGCTCGAGCTCCGGATGCTTGTGGTTGGCCGGGATCACCGCGCGGCCCGCGGCGACCTCCTCGCGCACCGATTCCGGCGAGACGCCTTCCCGTGCGGCGATGAAACGCATCTCCGGCGTGACGATGCCCTCGCGGGCCCAGGCGAGCTGGGTACGCGGGCCCTTCCCCTCGGGTCTGTTCCACGTGTCGCGCAGTTTCGGTAGACCGCCTTCGAGATCGATCGTCGCCGACTCGTCGGTGTACGGGCCCGACGTGTCGTAGACGTCGAAGTGCTCGCCATTGGTCAGATTGATCCGGCGCACCGGAATGCGCAGGTCATCGACCTCGAGATAGTGTTTGACGCTGCCCTCGATGGGGCCGGTGGTGACGCTGTCGACGGGTGCGGATCCGCCGTCGGACGCAGCGGCGCGTGCCATTTTTCCTCCCTACGCCGGCATTACCCGGTCAGGTTCATACGGTCGACGGCCCTGACGCCTCTCGGCTAGCCGTCCTCTCAGCCCGCTGGTGCGAGCCCCCGTTGGTTTGTGAAATTTTCCCGCCCGACCATACCCGGACCCGCCGAGCGTCTGCCCGGCGATTCGGCGGATCGAGTGAAGACGCAGGCAGCGGCATTGGGATCAGGCGTCTTCCGCTGGCTGCGGGGTGGCCGAATGTCCCGGCGCGCCGTGGGTGCGGCGAGCTTCTTTCATCTCGGCCTCGTAGATGTGGCGGCGGCCGTCGAGCAGTTCGTCGCGGGCGGCGCGCTCGATGTCGCGGAACAGGTCGTAGTAATTGTCGTCGTATTCCTCGATGATCTGGAATGTCCAGCGTCCGGCCAACACGTTGCGACCGATCAACTCGGCGGAGATCCGATCGGCGATGTGCGCGTGACCCGCCGCGCGGAACAGCTCCACCGCTATGTCGAGCGCCAGATCGGCCCCGCCGGTCAGTTGGTGGAAGGAGTACAGGTGGCCGCGGGCGCGTTCGACGATCTCCAGGGCCTCCGAGAGTTTGCCGGTGGCGGCGACGGTGCCGTCGTCGACGCCATCGGGGCGACGGTGTTGAGCGGCCGGGCGATCGGTCATGACCTCGCTCCTTGTCCGGAGGATGGGTGCGGCCGTGAACTCCGCGGTCCGGCCGGGCAGCGGAGATCGAGGCGCTCGGGTAGCGGCGTACCCGGAGAACGCCGTTCTCAAGCGCGGCTGTCGTCGAACCCGGTATGCGGTGGGACGAGACCGAACGTGTTCAGCGCGGGTGTGCTGGCAGGATCCGGCCGGTGACCTCGCCCAATCCGATCCTGGCCGAACCCGGGCCCGGGGCCGATGCCGTGATCGTCACCGCGTCGCCGTCCTCGAGGAAAGTGCGTTGCTGATCGTTGACCGATACCGGCCTGCTGCCGCCCCAGGACACCTCGATGAACGATCCGCGCTGGCCGGGTTCGGGACCGGAGATGGTGCCAGAGGCGTACAGGTCCCCGGTACGCGTCGACGCGCCGTTCGCGGTGAGATGAGCCAGCATCTGCGCCGGTGACCAGTACATCCGGGAGTAGGGCGGGTAAGTGACCGGTTGTCCGTTCCACGTCACGGTGAGTTCGATGTCCAGGCCCCAGTGCTCGGTGCCGAGCAGGTAAGGCAGGGGCGCGGGTGACTGCTCGGGCAGCGGTATCCGCGCCGACTCCAAGGCAGCCAGCGGCGTGATCCACGGCGATATCGAGGTCGCGAACGACTTGCCGAGGAACGGGCCGAGCGGCTGGTACTCCCAGGCCTGGATGTCGCGGGCGGACCAATCGTTGACCAGCGCGACGCCGAAGACCCGGTCGGCGAACTCATCGATCTCCACCGGTACGCCGAGCCGCGAGCCGACGCCGATCACGAATCCGAGCTCGGCTTCGATGTCCAGCCGCCGCGACGGGCCGAAATCCGGTGCGCCGGAGTCTGTTCCGCGCTGCCCGCAGGGACGCGCCACATCGGTGCCGGACACCACCACGGTGCCCGCCCGCCCGTGATAACCGACCGGCAGATGGCGCCAATTCGGCAGCAGCGGGTCGCCGTCCGGCCGGAACAGGCGGCCGAGGTTCGTCGCGTGGTCGATGCTGGCGTAGAAGTCCACGTAATCACCGACACGCACGGGCAGCCGCAACACCACGTCGGACAGCCGATGCACCGCGGCGTGGTCCAGTTCGCCGTCGACCGCCGCGCGAATCCGGTCGCGCACCGTCCGCCAGCGCACGGGGCCCTGCGCAAGGAAGGCGTTCAGGCTCGGTTCGGCGAAAACCGAATCATCGAGCAGCACAGCCAAATCGATGACATTTTCGCCGAGCCGCACCCCCACGCGGGGGCCTTCTCCGGTCGGCGCGAACACCCCGTAGGGCAGGTTGTCCGGACCGAACAGCGAGTCCGGCGCTACCTCCACCTCGGTCCTCACGCGGGGCCCCGCCCCGACCAGCTCCACGCATAGGTCGGGTCCTCGCAGGCCAGCGCGCCTTCGCCGAGCTCCAGCGGGCGAAAGGTGTCCACCATGACGGCCAGCTCGTCGAAGTACTCGATGCCGATGCTGTTCTCGTACGCGCCGGGCTGTGGACCGTGTGCGTAACCGCCGGGGTGCACCGACACCGAGCCTTGCGTGATTCCGGAGCCTTTGCGCGCTTCGTAATTGCCGCCGCAATAGAACATGACCTCGTCGGAATCGACGTTGGAGTGGTAGTACGGCACCGGGATCGACAGCGGGTGGTAGTCCACTTTGCGCGGAACGAAATTGCAGACGACGAAGTTGCCGCCTTCGAACGCCTGATGTACCGGCGGCGGCTGATGGATACGGCCGGTGATCGGTTCGAAGTCGGCGATATTGAAGGTGAACGGATACAGGCAGCCGTCCCAGCCGACCACGTCGAACGGGTGCGCGGCGTAGACCATCCGAGTGCCGACGACCTGGCCGCCGGGGCGGTGCTTGACCAGCACTTCCACTTCGGTGCCGGTCGCACTGATGGTCTCGGTGGGTCCGTGCAGGTCGCGCTCGCAATACGGGGCGTTTTCGAGCAGCTGGCCGAACTTCGACAGATAGCGCTTGGGCGGCGTGATGTGACCTGTCGCTTCGATCGCGTACGCCCGCAAAGGTTCCGGGCCGGTGGGCCGCCAGCGGTGTGTGGTGGCACGCGGGATGAGCACCTGATCGCCCTGCCGTGCGGGCAGCGCGCCGAACACGGTCTCCACCACCGCCGCGCCCGACTCCACATAGACCAGCTCGTCGCCGATCGCGTTGCGGTACAGCGGCGAACCGCCTTTCGCGACCACATAGGAGATGCGCACGTCCGCGTTGCCCAGCAGCAAGCGGCGCCCGGTCACCGGATCGGTCTCCGCCGGGGTGTCGCCGGGGAACAGCGTGTGCAGGCGCAGATGGCGATGACGCAGCGGATGGTTCGGCGTGGTCCGCTGATCGGGCAGCTCCCAGACCGTCGAATCGACCAGTGCAGGCGGCAGGCCACGGTGATAGAGCAGGGAGGAGTCGCCGGAGAAGCCCTCCTCGCCCATCAGCTCCTCGTAGTAGAGCCGCCCCTGCTCGTCACGATGCTGGGTGTGCCGCTTCGGCGGTACCGCACCCACTTGCCGATAGAACGCCATGACCGTTCCTCCGCCAGCCGGTGGTCGGGTAGTTGATCACCATCGTAGTGCGGCCGAATCCCCGATCAGGCGTTTCGCATGGCTCGGTAGACCGCGGCTCCGACGAACGCGCCGAGATCCGCCGGTGTCCAGCCGTCCTGGTCCGCGAGGAGCGCGCGTACGGCGGCCTCGCCCGCGGACACCCACTGCTCCACCAGCACCGGCAACTTGTGCTCGGCGTCCGCCGTGCCCCAGGCGCGCAGCGTCGGGCGCAGGAGTTTGGTACAGCGCTCGATGACGAGCGCGCGCCCGCGCCCGAAGGAATTCGCGACGGCGGGGTCGGGATTGCCGTAGACCAGCCGCCAGGCGTCCGGCCGGCTCGCGGCCTTCGTCAGCAGGGCGCGGAATCCCTGGACGAACACGGTTTCGTCGGCGTCGACGTCCCGTGGCTTCATCACCTCGAGCACGCCGCTGACCAGGTAGCCCTCCTCGCGCTGAATCAGCGCCTCGATCAGCTCGACGCGATCGGCGAAGCAGGCGTAGACCACCGGCCTGGTCACCTTCATCCGCTCCGCGATGGCGGCCATGGTGACCGCGGCGATGCCGTTCTCCACGGCGATGGCGAGCGCGGTGTCGAGCACCTGCGGACGGCGGCGCTCCGGGCCGAGATGCTGTGCGCGCTGCCGTTGCCGCACGGCCGGGTCGGCGCCCATACCGCCCAGCCTGCCGCCGGTGGCCCGGTTACCGCTGCTGCGGCGGGGGAAAGGCGGCTGCGCCGGGCGGGTCATGAGCGCCCGGGTTCGTCGGCGAACTCGGCGATCACCGGGGCGTGGTCGCTGGCGCCCTTGCCCTTTCGCGCCTCACGATCGACCGTCGCGTCCGATACGGTGGCGGCGAGCGCGGGAGAGGCGAGGATGAAATCGATGCGCATCCCCTCTTTTCGCGGGAAGCGCAGCTGGGTGTAGTCCCAGTAGGTGTAGACGCCCGGTCCTGGCGCGAACGGACGCATGACATCCGCGAATCCGGCGTCCACGACGGCCTGGAAGGCATCGCGCTCCGGCTGCGACGTGTGCGTCTTCTCGGCGAAGTACTCCACGGACCACACATCGTCGTCGGTCGGCGCGATGTTCCAGTCGCCCACCAGCGCGATCTTGGCCTGCGGGTCGTCGGCCAGCCAGCGCGCGCCGTTGTCACGCAGCGCGGCAAGCCATTCCAGTTTGTAGGCGTAGTGCGGGTCGCCCAGCATACGGCCGTTGGGCACGTACAGGCTCCACACCCGCACGCCGCCACAGGTCGCCCCGATCGCGCGGGACTCGACGACCGGCGTGCTGATCAGCGACTCACCCGCGTCCTTGTCGAAGCCGGGCTGGCCGGGAAAGGCGAGCTCGACGTCGGAGAGACCGACGCGGGAGACGATCGCCACCCCATTCCACTGGTTGATCCCCAGGTGGGCGACTTCGTAGCCCAGTTCGTCGAAGCGCTCGAACGGGAACTGGTCGTCGCGGCACTTGGTCTCCTGGATGGCCAGCACGTCGATGTCCTGGCGGTCGAGCCAGTCCGCGACGCGGTCGAGCCGGGAGCGAATGGAGTTGACATTCCAGGTGGCGAGACGCACTGCGGCCTTCCTTCGGGGGTGACAGGTCTGTTCTACCGCAGGCCGCCGGGCCCGGCGAGCGGTTCCGGCGCGGCGTAGCGATAGGTGTGGTGTTCGATGAAGCCCAGTTCGCGGTACATCGCGCGGGCCGGCTCGTTGGTGGCTTCCACCTGGAGATAGGCGTGCGTCGCGCCGCGGTCGCGGCCCCAGCGGATCAGTTCGGCGCAGACCAGCGAGCCGAGCCCGTGCCTGCGGTGCGCGGCGGCCACGGCCACGCAGGTGAGGCCGATCCAGCGGCGTCCGTCCGGGGCGGTGGTGAGTGCGCCGCGGCCGATCGCGATGGGACGCGGCAGGCCGAGCGAGGCGAAGCCGAGTTCACCGTTCAGGACCGCGGTCAGCACCTCGGGATCGGGCGCGGGAATCGTCCGCGCGCCGGGTTCCTCGCCGTCGTAGCGGTGCGTCTCCAGCCAGTCGGCGTCGGGAGCGGGCGCGATCCGCACCATCGAAGGGCCTTGGGGCAGCACGAAATTGTCGATATCGAGAGCCAGCATGGCCGTCTCTCGCCAGCTGTGCCAGCCGGGCGGCACCGGGGCCAGCCGATCGGGCAGCGCGAGCTGCACAGGCAGGCCCTGCGCGGTGTACCACTCGCCGATCCGGTGCAGCGTATCCGCCGACACGGTGGCGGGTCCCTCGGAGCTGCCCAGCGGCACAGCGGAATTCGCGCGCCCGGTGTATCCGTTGCCCGCGCGCGCCAGCCAGCCGTCGATCCACGCGTGTTCGACGCCCGGCCAGCCATAGGCGGCCGCGGCCTCCAGCGCGCGGATCTCTCTGATGCGAATCGGCCTCGGCCCGACGGCTTTCAGCGCGACGACGCGCTCCGGCGCCACCGAGACGAGCTCGCCGCCCGCGCCGCGCACGGTCGGCGGGTCCAGGGAGACGAGTTCGCCGATCACGTCGGTCAGCGGTTGTGGATAACCCGCGGGCAGCTGATAGCGCAGCACCACGCGGCGGCCGAGCGGGATATCGGGCAGGCCGGCGGCGGGGTCAGTCGTCATGCCCGAACGGGTCGGGGTCGGTGCCGGGCAGCCAGCTCAGACCCGGTGTGCCCCAGCCGTTGCGTTTGATCGCCTTCTTGGCGGCCCGCGCGTTCCGTCCGATCAGCACGTCCACGTAGAGGAACCCGTCCAGATGCCCGACCTCGTGCTGGAGCATGCGGGCGAAGAAGCCCTTGCCCTCCACCTCCACCGGCTCGCCGTTCTCGTCGGTGCCGGTCACCTTCGCCCATTCGGCGCGACCGGTGGGGAACTGCTCCCCGGGCACCGACAGACAGCCTTCCTCGTCGTCGTCCGGGTCGGGCATGGTCTCCGGGATCTCCGAGGTCTCCAGCACCGGATTGACCACCACCCCGCGTCGTCGGGTCGCGGTGCCGTCCGCGCCGAGGTCGGGGCAGTCGTAGACGAACAGGCGAAGCGGAACGCCGACCTGGTTGGCGGCGAGCCCGACGCCGTGCGCGGCGTCGAGCGTTTCGTACATGTCCGCGATGAGCGGAGCCAATTCCTCCGGCGATCGAGTGACCCGCTCGGTCGGGTTGTGCAGAACCGGGTCGCCGACGATCACGATCGGGAGGATTGCCATGGGCCAATTATTGCCGTGGGCGCCACGTCACAGCTTCCCGGGTGCCGAAGTGGAGACCGCGACTACCGGCCGGTAGGGAACACGCCGCGCTGCGGGCCCGGCGATTCCTCGCCCGCGTGGTTGAATGTTCCGCGACGTACAAGCACCATTTTCGTCTGGTGGTCACTCGGCGAGGAGCGAGATGGACGGCGCAGCGGCACGGAATCTTTCCGCGACCCACAACGGCCCTTCCGCGAGCGAAGATGGCACGACGGAGCACGCTTCGGCCGAACAGGCCGACGGTGACGGACTGAGCCGTCGCGAACTCGACATCCTGGCCTTCGAGCGGCAGTGGTGGAAGTACGCCGGGGCCAAGGAAGAGGCGATCCGCGAGCTGTTCGCCATGTCGCCGACCCGGTACTACCAGGTGCTGAACGCGGTGGTCGATCGGCAGGAGGCGCTGGCGGCCGACCCGATGCTGGTCAAGCGGCTGCGCAGGCTGCGAGCGAGCAGGCAGAAGGCGCGCGCGGCGCGGCGGCTCGGATTCCAGGTCTGACCCGGCGATGCGGACCCGGACCCGTCCCGTGCGACTAGGCTCGCGAAGGTGAGCTACCCGAACCCCACCTCCGGTGGGCCACCGTTGCGTGCCCTGGCGATGGTGCTGATCGCGTTGGCCATCGTCTTCGCCGGTCTCGGGGCGATGTCGCTGTCGAGCTCCGACGCCGACACCGACGCCTCGGGGACCAGCGCATCGCCGACCTCGAGCGCGAGCGCCGCGCCGCAGGTCCCGGCGAGCACCACCGCGCCCAAGGCGCCGACCTCGTCCACCGCGGTGGCGACCGTGACGCCGACCAGTGCCGCCGCGTCGACCACCACCACGGCGGCGCGTTCGGTCCCGGTGCGCGTGCTCAACAACAGCATGGTGGCCGGACTCGCGGCGAAAACGGCAGGCCAGCTGGAGGCGAGCGGCTGGACGATCGCGGAAACGGGCAACTACCCGGGCTCGAACATCGCCAAAACCACGGTGTACTACGGCGATTCGTCCGGCGACAAGGAGGCCGCGCAGGCCATCGCGGACCAGCTCGGCGCGTCGGTGGCACCGAAGTCGAGTGCGATCGGGGATACCGCGCCGGGTGTAACGGTGATCGTCACGGGTAACTGACCCATATGTGGCCGCTGGCCGCACGCCCGGACCAGCGAACACGCGTGAGGGCGCGCCGCCCTGTCGGGAGCACGGCGGGACGGCGTGGCATCATCTTGTCCGGTAACGAACGTGTCCACCCGCCCTTACTCGTAAACTCGGTACTCGTAAAGGAGTTCCCCGATGGCCCCGTCCACAACTCGACGCCCGTCCTGGCGGACTGTGACCCCGGTGCTCGCGGTCGCGGTCTTCGGCCTCGCCGCATGCTCGAACAGCCAGGAGTCGAGTGACGTCCAGGGAACGACCCCGCCGGTGTGGAGCGGGTCGCCCGCTCCGGCCGGGCAGTCGAGCACCGAGCACGGTGGCTCGCCGAACGCCGAGCAGGGCGTGAACGTGCAGCTGAAGGACCCCTCGGGCGCCTCGGTCGGCACCGCGAACTTCGCCAAGGACGGCAACCACCTGCAGCTCACCGTCGAGGCGCACGGCCTGCGCCCCGGCTTCCACGGCCTGCACGTGCACCAGGTCGGCAAGTGCGAGCCGAACTCCGTCGCGCCGACCGGCGGCCCGGCGGGCGACTTCCTGTCCGCCGGTGGTCACCTGCAGGTCGGCAGCGCCAACGCGCATCCGGCCAGCGGCGATCTGACCTCGCTCGAGGTGCGCGGCGACGGCGTCGCCAAGCTGATCACCACCACCGACGCGGTGACGCTGGACGACGTGAAGGGCAAGGCCCTCATCATCCACGCCGACGCCGACAACTTCGGCAACATTCCCAACCGTTACTCCCGTGCCGATGGCGTCGCGGGTCCCGATGAGACGACCCTAGCGACGGGCGACGCGGGCGGCCGTGTCGCTTGTGGCGTGATCCAATAGCGCGGTGGCATATGGCCGGGGCAGGAATCGAACACGTTCCCTTCGATGGTTCGCCCCGGCCCACCATCGGGGTCGAATGGGAGATCGCCTTGGTCGACAAGGTGACCCGCGACCTGTCGAATACCGCCGCGGCGGTATTCGATTCACTCGGTGAGCTCCGTGCCCACGACGGCACACCCCAGGTCACCAAGGAATTGCTGCGCAACACCGTCGAACTCGTCACCGGGGTGCACGAGACTGTCGGCGCGGCGGTGGAGGACCTCACCGGCACGATGAACACGGTGCGCCGTGCGGCCGAGCAGCTCGGTGTCGACTTGTTCTGCGCGGGCACCCATCCGTTCGCGCAATGGTCGGCCCAGCAGCTGACCCGATCGGAGCACTACGACGAGCTGATCGAGCGCACCCAGTGGTGGGGTCGCCAGATGATGATCTGGGGCGTGCACGTGCACGTCGGAGTCTCCCACCGCGACAAGGTTTTTCCGATCCTCAACTCGTTGCTGCTGTCGTATCCGCATCTGCTCGCGCTGTCGGCGGGCTCGCCGATGTGGTCGGGATCGGACACCGGCTACGCGAGCAACCGGACGCTCATGTTCCAGCAGTTGCCGACCGCGGGCCTGCCGTTCCAGTTCGAGAACTGGACCCAGTTCGAGCATTTCGTGCACGATCAGATCAAGACCGGTGTCTTCACGCAGCTCGGGGGCATGCACTGGGACATCCGCCCGGCGCCGAAGTGGGGCACCATCGAGGTCCGGGTGTGCGACGGGATCTCCACGCGCGCCGAGCTCGCCGCGATGGCCGCGCTCATCCATTGCCTCATCGTCGACCTCGACCGCCGCGTCGAGAACGGCGAGGAACTGCCCACCCTGCCGCCGTGGCACGTGCAGGAGAACAAGTGGCGCGCCGCACGTTACGGGCTGGATGCGATCATCATCACCGACGCCGACAGCAACGAGCGGTTGGTCACCGACGACCTGGCGGATCTGCTGAACCGGCTGGAGCCGACGGCGGCGCGGCTGGGCTGCGCGGACGAACTCGCCCTGGTCGCCGAGATCCCCAAGCGGGGAGCCTCCTACCAGCGGCAGCGCCGGGTTGCCGCAGCGTCGCAGGGAGATCTGGTCGCGGTGGTGGACGCGCTGGTCGAGGAGCTGAAACAGTAGCGATCGGCCGCGTATAGGTCGGTTGCTGTTCAGCTGGCCAGGGGGATGACGTTCACCCCACGTTTACTATGGTCGGATGCTTGTCGAATACCCGGGTTCCAGAGCAGGAAGCGCGGTCTCGCGCCGTCGCGTACCGCGGACTCGGATCCGGGTCGTCGCGGCGGTGGCCGCGGTGCCGGTCCTGCTGATCGTGTTGCAGGGCGTAGCCATCTGGCAGGGATTCGAAGGCCCCCTGGAGAGCTTGGGGCGGGACTACATCGGCACACCGAAATCGATGTCGGTGCCGTGGGCCGGACTGGTCCTTGCGCTGGTGGGCATTTCGGCCCGCCGCAGGCTGGTCGCGGTGGGTGTCGCGGCTGCCATCGATGTGGCGTGGGCCGGTGTCCGCTTGCTGGCGGGAGAGCCGTTCGCGATCGGGAACGGCCCCGTGATCGTGCTGACCGGCTTGGCGCTGGTGGCCTGGCTGCGCTGGTCCGGAACCGAACGGCGGGACGCGCTGCACGCCGCCGCGCTCGGCGCGCTGCTCGTCCTGGCCACCAAAGTCGGCGATGTCTGGTTGCACGTCACCGTGATCGGCAGACCGACGGTGCTCGACGAATACGTGATCCTGGCCGACCATGCGCTGGGCGATCCGTCGTGGGTGCTCGGGCGGGCGGTGGACACGCTCGGGCCGGTGGTCTACGCGGTGCTGCACTGGGTCTACATCGAGCTGCCCGTGGCGGCGATCGTCGTGGCCGTGTGGCAGCTGCGCCGAGTGGTGTCGTCGGGCCGGTGGCCATCGCATTACCTGGTGCGCACCTTCCTGGTGCTCGGCTTGATCGGTCCCTTGGTGTACGTCCTCTTCCCGGTAGTCGGTCCGATGTTCGCGTACGGCCCGGACGGCAACGGGCTGCAATTGGGCAACTACTGGCCGGGGGTGGTGCCGCCGATCGATCGCAACCCGCTGCCGCTGCCGTTCGACGCGGCGGTTCCACGCAACTGCATGCCCTCGATGCACACCGCCTGGGCGCTGTCGGTGTTCCTGCACACCCGCCGCGACGGCGACGGCGAGCCCGCTCCGGGCTGGCTGCGCTGGGGCGGCGCGTTCTGGCTGCTGGCCACCCTCACCGCCACCCTCGGTTTCGGCTACCACTACGGCGTCGACCTGGTCGCGGGCGCGGTGCTGTGCCTCACCGTCGAATCGGCGCTGCGCGCACCGGAGCGCGGCTGGGGATGGTTCCGGATCCGGTTGGTCGGCGCAGGCGCGGTCGTGCTGGCCACGCTGCTGCTGTCCTACCGGTACCTCGCCGTGCCGATGGCCGAGTATCCGGTGCTCGCGGGCACGGTCGTGCTGGGACTGCTGGCCGGACTGGCCGCGGCGTTCCACGCGACGTGGTTCGCGACCGCGCGGCAGCCGGAGCAGGCCGTCCGCGAGGTCGAGCCCGTCGCGCGCTGAGGCCGGTCACGCGGCTAATCGACGTCGTCGTCGCGCATCTCGTTGACGCGCAACAGGCCGTCGCGGTGGCGCTGCTCGCGGTAGGCGGTGCGGCCGATCAGGTGGGCGATCACCGGGGCGGTCAGCAGGGTGAACAGCCCGACCAGCACCAGCGCCCAGACGTTGCCGTGTCCGCCCAGCTGGATCGCGGCGCCCGCCAGCACCAGGATCAGCCCGATGACCTGTGGCTTGGTGGCGGCGTGCATCCGGGTCAGCGTGTCGGGAAAGCGCACGATCCCGATCGCCGCCGTGAGCGCCAGCGTCGAGCCGAACAGGATCAGGGTGCCCGCGAGCACGTGCCAGAGGTTCATGTGTCGTCCCGCACTCGGAATCGGGACACCGCGGCCGAGCCGAGGAACCCGACCAGCGCCAGCGCGACGATCGCGGGCACCACGGTGGTGTCGGCGCTGTAGGCCGCCCAGACGGCCAGCCCGGAGGCGGCGATGGCGATCAGCGAGTCGATGCCGACCACCCGGTCCAGCGTGCTCGGCCCCATGACGACGCGATACGTGGTGATCAGTGCCGCCGCGGTCAGGATGACGGCGGCGAGGACGGCGACGACGGTCACGATGTCACCTCCGGGGGAGAGGGCGGCCGGGAGTACGGCCATCCGGTCGGGCGTTCGAACGTTTCGATCAGCAGGCGTTCCAGCCGCCGGGTGGTCCGGAAGAACTTGTCCACCGCCGCATCGCTGCCGACATCGAGAACGTGCACGTAGACGACGCAGCGCCTGCGGTCGATCTCCAGCACCATGGTGCCGGGGATCAGGTTGAGCAGGTCGGCCCACAGCACCAGCACCAGATCCGATCTCGTGCCGGAGTACACGCGCAACACGCCGGACACCGGGGTCTGCTTGGGGCGGATCGCGAGCCAGGCGACCTGAAGACTCGACTCCAGCGCGTAATACGCGCTCGCCACGATCAGCTCGGGCAGGGGAAACGGGTTCAGCCGCCCGGACACCGGCACGCGCGGCAGCGGCAGTGCCACCATGATCAGCGCGGCGACCGCCAGCCCGCCCAGTACATTCGCGATGCTCAGATCGCCCCACAGGGCGAGCCAGACCACGGTGAGCCATACGAGGATGCCGACGCGGACGGTCGTGTCGCGCACCGGGCCCCGCTCGGCGCTCATCGTGGGCTTCCCGGCGATTCGCCCAGCACCGCACCGATGTACACGCCGGGATCGCGCAGGTCCACCGCGGCGCGGTCGGCGATCATGAGGATCGGCCCGGCCAGCACCGTCAGGCACAGCCCCACCGTCACCAGGGCCGCGGTGGACAGCACCATCAGCGGCGGCATGCGGCCGGGATCGGTGCGCTCGTCGTAGTGCACGTCGGTCGCTTCCTCGATCAGCGTCGGCGGCCTGGCCGCGGTGAGATGGCCCTCCGGCGCGTCCTCGCGGGGCCGCCAGAACGCTTTGCTCCATACCCTGGCGACGGTGTAAAGCGTGAGCAGGCTGGTGAGCACGGCGCCGCCGACCAGCACCCAGGCCAGCACGCTGCCGCGTTCGGCGCCGGCCCGCAACAGCGCGACCTTGCCGATGAACCCGGAGAACGGCGGTATCCCACCGAGATTCAGCGCCGGGACGAGGAACAGCACGGCCAGCAGGGGGCTGGCCGCGGCGAGCCCGCCCAGCCTGCGCAGCGAGGTGGATCCGGCTTGCCGCTCGATCAGTCCCGCCACCAGGAACAGCGTGGTCTGCACCAGAATGTGGTGCGCCACGTAGAACACCGCGCCCGACAGCCCGGCCGCGTTGGCGAGGCCGACGCCGAACACCATGTAGCCGATGTGACTGACCAGCGTGAACGACAGCAGACGGCGGATGTCGCTCTGCGCGATGGCGCCGAGGATGCCGATGAGCATGGTGAGCAGGCCCGCCACCAGCAGCACCGAGTCGAAGCCGCCGTCGGGGAACAGCAGCGAGTGGGTCCGGATGATCGCGTACACGCCGACTTTGGTGAGCAGACCGGCGAACACGGCGGTGACCGGCGCCGGGGCGGTCGGATAGGAGTCGGGCAGCCAGTTCGACAGCGGGAAGACGGCCGCCTTGATACCGAACGCCACCAGCAGCACTGCGAAGATCGCCGTGCGCGTGCCCTCCGGCACGGCGCCGAACCGGACCGCGAGCTGGGCGAGATTCAGCGTTCCGGTGGCCGCGTAGGTGAGCCCGATGCCGGCGAGGAAGATCAGCGACGAGACCGACGAGACCATCACGTAGGCCACGCCCGCGCGGATGCGTTCGGTGGTCGCGCCCACGGTGAGCAGCACGAACGACGCCGCGAGCAGGATCTCGAAGCCGACGAAGAGGTTGAACAGGTCACCGGCGAGGAACGCGGCCGAAACACCGGCGGTGAGCACCAGATACGTGGGCCGGTAGATCGAGGTGGGCTGCCGCTCGTCGCCGTCGCGGATGTTCTGACCCGCGCCGTAGAGGTTGACCGACAGCAGCACGATGGACGAGACCAGCAGCATCGCCGCCGACAGCCGGTCCACCACCAGGGTGATGCCGATCGGCGCTGCCCAGTCGCCCACCTGCAACGCGGTGGTGCCGTCCCGGTCGACCAGGAACAGCAGCAACCCGCAGATCACCACGACAGCGGTGAGCGCCCCGACGCTGACCGCGCTCTGGATGCGCGGCCTGCGCCCGAACACCAGCGTGGCCGCAGCGCCGAGCAGGGGGACGAGCACCGGCAGAGGGGTGAGGACCGGCAGCAGGCCGGGTGAAAGGCTCACGTCTCCGGGTCCTCTCCGATACGACGCCGGGCGACATCCACGTCCTCTTGGTCGTTGGCGACGTCGTCGCTGGTGGTGAGCATGTAGGCGCGGTAGGCGAGGGCGAGCACGAATGCCGCGATGCCCATGGTGATCACGATGGCGGTGAGCACCATCGCCTGGGCGAGCGGGTCGGCCATCTCCTCGGTGTCGGCCGTGCCGCGGATGGGCGGTTTGCCGCGACCGCCGCCCGCGGTGAGGATCAGCAGGTTCACCGCGTTGCCGAACAGGATCAGCCCGAGCAGCATCTTCGACACGGCGCGTTCCAGGAGCAGGTATACCCCGCACGCGACGAGGATGCCGATCACCACCAGCAGGGTCAGATTCGCGGTCACGTCGCGGAACCTCCGTTCGCCGAGGGGGTCTCGGCGTCGGCCAGCTCGCTGTCCAGGCGCGCGCCGAGACTGCGCAGCACGTCCAGCACCAGGCCGACCACGATGAGGTAGACGCCGAGATCGAACAGCAGCGCGGTGACCACCTTGACGTGCCCGATCACCGGCAGCGAAACCTCGATGATCGCCGAGGACAGCGGCGGCGCGCCGAGCAGCAGCGACGAGACGGCAGTGCCCGCGGCCAAGGTGAGGCCGGCGCCGAGGATGTGGCCCGCGTCGACGGGCAGTGCCTCACCCAATTCGTAGCGGCCGCCCGCGAGGTACCGCAGGGTCAGCGCGAGCCCAGCGGTGAGCCCGCCCGCGAACCCGCCGCCGGGCGCGTTGTGGCCGGAGAAGAAGAAGTAGACCGACAGCACCATGATGGTCGGGAACACCAGCCGCGTGGTGATCTGCAGGACCATCGAGCGTTCGGCCCGGGCCACCAATCGGCCCGCGGGCAGCCAGCTGACCAGCTCCGGATCGTAGTCGGGGGAGTCCGTCGCGCGCGGCGCGCTGCCGAAGCGCCTGCTGCGGAACACCAAAGAGGCCACCCCCGTCGCGGCGACGACGAGCACCGAGATCTCACCGAGGGTGTCCCACGCCCGCAGGTCGACGAGCAGGACGTTGACGGCGTTCTTCCCCCCGCCGAATTCGTAGGCGGCATCGGGAATTCTGAGCCAGATGGGTTCGGCGGTGCGGGCCGCCACGGCGAACCCGGCCAGGACCGCGACCACCGTCCCGGTCCCGACGGCCAGGACCGCTCTGCGCAGCTTGAACGCGGCCGTCCGGCTCGGCTCGATCGTCGCGGGGAAAGCGCGCAGCACCAGCACGAAGATGACCAGCGTGAGCGTCTCCACCAGGAATTGGGTCAGCGCGAGGTCGGGCGCGCCGTGCAGCGCGAAGATCACGCCGCTGCCGTATCCGGTCACCCCGACGACCAGCACGCTCGCGAGCCGGTTGCGCAGCACCGTCGCGGCGAGCGCGCTCACCGCCATGATCGCGCCGATGGCCGCTTGCAGCGGCGAGTCCCACAACCGCAGCGTGACTCCGGTGCGGGTGCCGAGGGCGAGCAGGACGGTCGGCAGGACGATGAGCGTGACCAGGATCGCGGCTTGGCTCAGCGGCAGCGACCCGCGCTGCACCGCGCCGGTCATCCGCAGCGAGAGGGTGTCCATCGCGCGCAGCGTGGCGTCGTAGGCGCGGTCGGCGTTGCCGAGGCGCGGGTGCGCCGATTCGGCGAAGCGGCCGCGCAGCCGCCACAACACGACGCCGACCGCGACGATCAACAGTGTCGACGCGAGCGCGGCATCGAAACCGTGCCACAGCGCCAGATGCGAAAACGGAACGGCGGCCAGCGTTTCGGCGTAGGGGCGCAATCGTGCGTCGAGCCAGGACGGGGCGAGACCGGCCGCGAGGCTCGCGACGGCGAGGATCACCGGTGCCGCGAGGAACAGAGCACCCGGCGGATGCCAGCGGAGACGACGCTCGGCTTCCGGCTGATCTTCGGCGACGGGTACTTCGCTCGGGTGGTGTGCGACGGGCGTGGCGCCTGCCGCGGGTTCCGGCTCGCGGTCCTTGTCCGCGAAAGCGCCCCAGACGAACCTGATGCTGTAGCCGACGGTCAGCATCGACCCGAGCACCACTCCGGTGAACACCGCGCCGCGTACGGGCGCGGTGAGCACGTCCGCGTCCAGTACGGCGTTCAGCGCGCTTTCTTTGCCGACGAAGCCGAGCAGCGGCGGTATGCCCGCCATGCTGAGCGCGGCCAGGACCGCGGTGGCGCACAGCACGGGAGCCCGACGGCCGAGCCCGGACAAGCGGCGCAGATCGCGCGTGCCCGCACCGTGGTCGATGATCCCGACCACCAGGAACAGGCACGCCTTGAACAGCGCGTGCGCGACGACCAGCGCGACTCCGGCCAGCGCGGCATCGGGTGTGCCGATGCCGACCAGCACGATCAGGAATCCCAGCTGGCTCACCGTGCCGAAGGCCAGCACCAGTTTCAGATCCACCACCTGGAGCGAGCGCAGCCCGGCCAGCAGCATCGAGGCGAGGCCGAGGGTCAGCACCAGCGGATGCCACACGGGGTTCTGCGCGAACGCCGGTGCCAGGCGCGCGATCAGGTACACGCCGGCTTTCACCATCGCCGCGGCATGCAAGTACGCGCTCACCGGGGTGGGTGCGGCCATCGCGCCGGGCAGCCAGAAATGCAAGGGCACCACGGCGGATTTGGTGAGCGCGCCCACCAGGATCAGGGCCACCGCGACATTCACCGCGGTCCCGCTCGGGTTGGTCCCGGAAAGGAGATCCGACAGCAGATAGCTGCCGTTCACGGTGCCGAGCACGACGATGCCCGTCAGCATCGCCAGTCCGCCCGCTCCGGTCACCAGCAGCGCCTGGATCGCGGCCCTTCGGCTGGCCGCCTGCTCGGCGTTGTGACCGATCAGCAAGAACGACAGCACCGTTGTCGCTTCCCAGAACACATAGAGCAGGAGCATGTTGTCGCTGGTGACCAGCCCGAACATGGCGCCGGCGAACGCGACCAGCTCGGCGGCGAACACCCCGAGCCGCGGTTCGTCATCCTCGAAGTACCGGGCGCAGTAGATCAGCACCAGCGCCCCGATGCCCAGTACGAGCGCGCACAATACCGCCGCGAGGGTGTCGAAGCGCAGATCGATGTTCAGGGCGATGCTCGGCGCCCAGGTCAGCCGAACTCGCTGCGGCTCGGACCAATTCGCGATCACCCAGGCGAAGCCGCCGAGCGGGACCACAGCCAGTAGAAAGAATGCGTTGCGCCCCAGTGCCCGCACCCACAGCGGAGCCAGCAGGGCGGCCGCGGCATGAGCGAGCAGGATTGCGAGCAAACTTCACTCCGTCGGGTAGGGGCGGCGGGGTGTCCGGCACAAGCCTACGGAAAGCGTGCTTTTTCCGTGGAAGGGCTGAGTATGGTGTCCGTCATCCGCCCGAACCGAAGCTATATGTCCGCTAATGATTCGCTCTCTGGTTGCCCATTTGTTTGCGGCCTGCTGCGTGGCCGTAATTTACGCAGCATGACGAGCCCGACGGCGCTGCCGATGACGATGGCGAGCGCGGTGCCGCCCGGGGTCGCGTCGTGCGCCGCCACGTCCTCGCGCCAGTCCTTGACGCGGTCAGGCATCACCGAGACCGCCGACGGCAGATACAGCGCGCTGAGCGCGAGTACGCCGCTGGGCGCGTAGTGCGGCCGCGCGGTGCCGCAGCAGTATCCCGCCGTCAACGCGATGACCCCGCTGATCACGGCGAACGCGACGGTGCTCGCGGACGTCGAGGTGACGAGGGCGAAGACCGTGATGCCCAGCAGCAGCAGGATGGCGAGGGCGGTCGATGGCATCCGGGCGCCGATGACGAGTCCGGCCGCGGTCAGCGCGATGAGCACCGGCGCGGTCCAGCCGGGCCGCACCGCGTAGCCGACCGCGTCGACCGCCGCGGTCAGGCTCACGGCCAGGTACACGCCGGTGCCGTCGCGGCCGGGCAGCAGCATGGCGGCCGCGGTCGCGCTGACGATCGTCGCCGCGACGACGATGACGATCTCGACCACGTGACTCTCCCCCGGCAGTTTGCTGTACTGCCTGCCCAGCCATTCGGTGCCGGCCAGGACCACCAGCGCGAGCACCATGGCGGCGAGGATCGGCGTCACCGGCAGCGCGATCGCCATGTGCGGCTCCTTCGCGTCCTCGGTTCGCTTCCAGTTGTGCAAGGTGCTGATCATCAGCAGGATCAAGCTCACGCCGATCATCCAGCGCGTCGGGGTCTCCAGGACCGCGTACGGATCCGCGTTGATGTTCAGCAGGCCGGCGAGATCGCCGAAGCCGAAGAAGCCGACGCCGCCCACCGCGAACGCCGCGGCGGGCAAGGGTCTGCGCAGCACCACCGCGCCGAGCCCGCCGAGCAGCACGGCGGCGCAGATCGAGTCGATGTAGTTCTGCGTGGTCAGTATCTCGGCCGTGGCCACGTGGCGTCCGGTGAAGTGGTTGATCAGCTGCGCCAGCGCGGCGGCAGTGGCCGTCGCCCACCCGGTCAGCGGTCGCGAGGTGGTGGCGACCAGCACGGCGACCGCCACGGCGACGATCACGCCCAGTGCCGCGCTGCGCGGCACGCTGTTGAGCAGCCCGGCGATCCGGTACGACGTGGCTTGCCCCTGTGTGTTGACGGTGACCGGCAGGAACAGCGTCACGCCCGCGACCGCGGCTCCGGTGAAGGCCGTGGTCGCGTCGACAATGTCGCCGACCCTGCGCACGGTTGTCGAACATACCCGTGGTGGCGACGTGATCTTGTGATTGCCGACGATTCGCCCGAAAATGTCTCCGGTGCGAAAAAGGCAACAAGAGCCGGTTTGCCGGAGATTGTCCGAAGCGGGTCGCCCGCGACCTACCCGCGGCTGTCGGCGTAGCGGCGCAGTGTGTCGATCTGCGACGGATCCAGCGAGGGCCGCACCACCGTCTTGGCGGCCAGCACATCGGCGGCGGTGACGTCGGCCGCGTGTACGTCCCGGCGCATCGCCGCGAGCGCGGACTCGCGCAGCAGCGCGGCGCAGTCGGCGGCGGAGTAGCCGTCCAGTTCCTCCGCGAGCGCGTCGAGGTCGACATCGTCGGCCAGCGGCACCGCGCGGCCCGCGGTGCGCAGGATCTCCCGGCGGGCGGCGGCATCCGGCGGCGGCACGAACACCAGCCGTTCGAGCCTGCCCGGGCGCAGCAGCGCCGGATCGATCAGCTCCGGCCGGTTGGTCGCGCCCAGCACCACCACGTCGCGCAGCGGCTCCACGCCGTCGAGTTCGGTGAGCAGTGCCGCGACCACCCGATCGCCCACGCCCGCGTCGGCGCTCTGGCCGCGGCGCGGGGCCAGCGCGTCCACCTCATCGAGGAAGATCAGCGAGGGTGCGGAATCCCGCGCCCGCTGGAACAATTCGCGCACCGCGCGCTCCGACGAGCCGACCCACCGGTCCAGCAGTTCGGCGCCCTTGACCGCGTGCACGCTGAGCTGACCGGTACCGGCCAGCGCGCGCACCAGGAAGGTCTTGCCGCAGCCGGGCGGGCCGTAGAGCAGCACCCCGCGCGGCGGCTCGATGCCGAGGCGGGCGAAGGAGTCCGGGTGCTTCAGCGGCCACAGCACCGCCTCGGTGAGCGCCTGCTTGGTTTCCGCCATATCGCCGACGTCATCGAGGCTCAGGCTGCCGATGGCGAGTTCCTCCATGCCCGAGCGTGACAGCGGCCGGATGACCTCGAGCGCGCCGAGCAGGTCGGATTGGGTGAGTTGCGGCTCGCCGTGCTCTCTGGCCCGCGACGCCGCGCGCAACGCCGCCTCCCGGCACAGCGCCGCCAGATCGGACACCACGAATCCGGGTGTGCGCGAGGCGATCTCGTCGAGTTCCAGCTCCGCGGTCGGCACCCGGCGCAGCAGGTACTCCAGCAGCGCCTTGCGCACGCCCGCGGTGGGCAGCGGCAGCGCGAGTTCGCGATCGCACAGGTCGGGGGCGCGCAGGCGCTGGTCGACGCCTGCCGGGTGCGCGGTGGTCGCCAGGAACGCGACGCAGGGACCCGCGATCGCGGCGCGCAGCTGGTCGAGGATGAGTGTGGCGACGGGTTCGGGGTCGGCGGGCAGCAGCGCGTCGATGTCGGTGATCAGCAGGACGCCGCCCCTGCCGCAGCCGATATCGGCCACCGCCTCGGCGACCTCGCGCAGTCGCGCACCGCTCTCGGCCGCGCCGATGCTGGGGCCGTCCAGCTCCACCAGTCGCCGCGATCCCGCGACCGCACGTGCCAGCGTGGCTTTGCCGACGCCGGCCGGGCCGGTGATCAGCACGCCGAGATGAGGTCGTGCGCCCAGCGTGCGCAACAGCTCGGGCTCGTCCAACGCCAGGCTGAGCCACTCCTCGAGCTTCGCGGCCTGGCTGCGCCCGCCCGCCAGGACTTCGACCGAGACGCTCTGCATGTCGACGGCCGCCGTGGCCCGGACCATCGCGGCGCCGTTGTTACCCGCGGCGGTGTCGAACGCGGCGGCTTCGGTGGCGGCCCGCGAGGCCTCGCCCACCGGGATCGGGGTTCCGGCCCAGGCCAGATCGGCGGCGTCCCGCGCGGCGACCGCGCCCGCGCCCCAGCTCACCGCGGTATTCGGTTGCACGCTCACCGGCCCGCGCGGATCGGTGCCGGTGACGGTGAGCAATTCCGTGGTCCAGGCGATGCCGAAGGTGCGCGACAGTGCCTGGGTGGCCGCCGTGGAGCTGATGTCGGGGCCGAGATCGCGCGGCAGCAGGGAGACGGCGTCACCGACGGTGACGACCTTCCCCAGCAGCGCCTGCCGCAGTGTCGCGGCCGGGATCGTGCGGGTGGCGTGCACCGAACCGCTCACCGTGATCTGTCTCGCGCCGTAGACGGTCGCGGGGGAGACCACCACCGTCGCATCCTCGCGCAGCCCGGCGTTGGACAGCGTGACGTCATCGAGCAGGGCTACCCCGGCGGGCGTGCCCTGGCGCGCGACGCCGACCACCGCGGCCGTGCGCCGGGAGCCGACCAGCATGATCCCGTCCCATTCCCGCAACCCCAGCGCGGTCAGCGCCTCCGGATGCAGCCGGACCACCCCGCGCCGGGCATCGGCGGCCGAAGGGTTCAGACGGGCGGTGAGTGCCAGTTCTGCCACTGTGCCATTCTGCCGCGCGGCCCCGCGTTCGGTCACGGTCCGCCGTCCGGGAATGGTGGACGACGACGCTTTCGGCTATTTCTTGACGAGTCCCGCGGCGGTCGCGACCGACTTGTCGGCGACGCTCGGCGCCAGGCACACCAGTTTGGCCGTGCCGAGCGCGACGTTCGGGCTGCCGTCGAACGGGCCGCCCGGGTTCTCCGCCAGGATCTGCTCGATCAGGACCTTCTCTTCGTCGGTGTCGAGCTTGCGGAACTCACCGCAGGTGGTGCTCGACGCCGGACCGAGCGCCGGGTCGCGCTGCTTCGTCGTGGCGGGGGCGTCCGTATCCGCCGGGCCGCTCGGCGTCGCGGTGCCGGGAGCGGTCGTCGTGCGGGCGGCCGAGGCGGCCGCGGTCGCGGTCACGGAGCCCTGGCGCAATCCGTTCGCGTCGGTGGACTCGTCCCCTCCGCCGCAGCCTGCCAGCAGGAAACCCACCGTCCCGGCGATCAGGACGATGGCGGAAGTTCGTTTCATACCGATGCTTTCCCGGGTGGATCGTGGCGCCGGAGGCCCCGGCGTCGGCAGCAGCGTACCGGTTCCGGCGGCATCAGTGGATGTGTGCCTGCCAATCCGCGGGAACCCGCTCGCGCGGGCCGGGGACGCCCTGATCGGCGGGATGACTGTGCGGTGGCGCCAATTCCGGTCCGCCGCTGCACATCTCTTCGGTTTCGAAGTTGTAGTACCAGTCCTCACCCGGCTCGAAGCTCTGGATGAACGGGTGACCGGTGCTCTTCGCGTGCGCGGTGGCGTGCTGCGCGGGGGAGGTGTCACAGCAGCCGATATGCCCGCACTGGGCGCACCGGCGCAGATGCACCCACCAGCCGGAGTGCTGCTCGCACTCCGCGCAACCCGGCCCACTGGGCGGTACCGCGGGATCGATGCCCGCGAGCTGCTCGGTCATGACTGCCCTTCCGTGTCGATTCCGGCTCGATCCTGTTCTGGGCGGTGCAGCGGCAGCCAGACGGTGAACCTGGTGTCGCCCGGCTCCGAGTCCACCCTGATGTCGCCGTTGTGTTTCTTGACCACGATGCGGAACGAGATGTCCAGCCCCAGTCCGGTGCCCTCGCCCATCGGCTTGGTGGTGAAGAACGGCTCGAAGATCCGGTTGCGGGCCTCCGGCGCGATGCCAGGCCCGGTGTCGCCGATCTCCACGACCGCGCAGTCGTTCTCTTTCCTGGTGCGAATGGTCAGCGTGCCCTCACCGTTCATCGCGTACACCGCGTTGTCGATGAGATTGGTCCACACCTGGTTGAGTTCGGCCGCGTAGCACGGCACTTCCGGCAGCGTCCGGTCGTACTCCTTGACCACGTGCACGCCGTCGCCGATCTTGCGGCTGAGCATCACCAAGGTGCTGTCCAGCAGCTCGTGGATGTCGACCACCTGGAACGGGGCGCGGTCCATCTGCGAGTACTGCTTCGCGGCGCCCACCAGCGCGGAGATGCGCGTCGTCGAGTCGGCGATCTCGTTCATCAGCAGCTCGGTCTCGATGGTGTAGTTCAGCCAGCGGATGGCCCCTTGGAACACCTGCTCCGGCGAGCCGTCCAGGGTGGCGGCCACCCGCTCCAGCCAGTCGGTGTCGAACCCGGCCTGCACGAAGTTCGGCGCGAGGTTCCAGCCGTCGGCGATCCCGTGGTCCTCCAGCCATTCGCCGAGCACGTCCTCGCGATCGGCGGCTTCCATCGGCGTCAGCTCCGGAGCCTTCGCGACCTGGGCGGCGGCCTCCTCCTGCAGGCGCACCAAGGAACCCAAGGACGACGGATCGAACTTGCCCTCCGCCATCATGGCGAGCTTGTGCCGCATGCCCGCGACCCGCTCGCGCAGGCCCGCGGTGGCGCGCACCGCGGCGGCGGCCGGGTTGTTGAGCTCGTGGGTGAGGCCGGCCGACAGCGAACCCAGCGCGAGCAGTCGTTCGCGCTCACCGATGCGCGCGTTGGTGTTGCGGTTGCCGAAGAACACCCCTTCGAGCAGGTGCACGGCCATCGGGAACCACTCGTGCATCATCCTGGCGAAGATCTCGGCGTCCAGCACGAAGAACCGCGCCGGCCGCGTCACCTGCATCGTCCCGCTGTAGGTCTGGTCGACCTTGTCGCCGATGTAGGACATCCAAGCGCCCGCGTAGGCGCCGTGATGCTCGGTGCGCACCAATTCGATCTCCGCGCCGCCGGACTGCTTGGTGAGGATCAGCTCGCCATCCATCAACACGTAGAAACAGGTGGCCGGTTCGCCTTCGCGGAAGACGACACCGGGTTCGATCGTCTCGATCCGGCCGTCGGCGCACAGCCATTCCAGCTGCTCGTCGTTCAGCTTCTCGAACAGGAACAGGGTGCGCAGCTCGGCGGGGTCGCACACCGACCTGCTGCTGCGGTCCGCGGTCTGGTTCGAAGTCATCTGCGGCCTCCTGGTTACGCGAGATAGCGGTGCACGAGCATGACGGCCATGGCGCCCTCGCCGACGGCGGAGGCGACGCGCTTGGCCGACTCGGCGTGCACGTCGCCCGCCACGAACACGCCGGGCACGCTGGTTTCGAGGTGATGCGGTGGCCGGGATAGCTCCCAGCCCGCGGGGCGCGCGCTCTCGACCATCAGGTCGGGCCCGGCGAGCACGTAACCTGCGTCGTCACGGATGACGACGCCGTCGAGCCAATCGGTCTGCGGCGCCGCGCCGATGAACAGGAACAGCCGCTCCGCGTCGGCCTTCTCCTCGGCGCCGGACTTGTTGTTGCGCAGCACGATCTGCTGGAGGTGATCGTCACCGTCGGCGGCGATCACCTCGGTGTTGGTGTGCACCTCGATGTTCGCGATCTGCGCGATCTGCTGGATGAGGTAGTGCGACATGGACTGTTCCAGCGAATCGGCCCGGACCACCAGGTGCACGGTGCGCGCGTTGCGGGACAGGAACACCGCGGCCTGACCGGCGGAGTTCGCCCCGCCGACGATGTAGACCTCGTGATCGGCGCACTCGGACGCTTCGGTCATCGCCGATCCGTAGTAGACGCCGCGCCCGGTGAAGTCGTCGACGCCCGGCGCCGGGTGGCGGCGGTAGTCGACGCCGGTCGCGATGATCACGGTGTGCGCGCACAGTCTGCCGCCGTCGGCGAACCGCACGGTGCGCGCGGACCCGTTCACCTCCAGCCCCACCACCTCGCGCGTGGTGATCACTTCGGCGCCGAATTTCGCCGCCTGTCGCCGGGCCCGGTCGGCCAGTTGCGCCCCGGACAAGCCGTCGGGGAAGCCGAGGTAGTTCTCGATGCGCGAACTCTGCCCCGCTTGGCCGCCGGTGGCGGTCCGCTCGACGAGGACGGTGCGCAGACCCTCGGACGCGCCGTAGACCGCCGCACCGAGACCGGCGGGACCGCCGCCCACCACGATCAGGTCGTAGAACTCGCCCGCCGGGTCGACGGTCAGGCCGACGTTCTGGGCCAGTTCGCTGTCGGTGGGCTGCACGAGCGCGTCGCCCGCGGAAGTGATCACCACCGGACAGCGCTCCGGGTCGGCGCCCGCCGCTTCCAGCAGGCGCGCGCCCTCGGGCTCGTCGGCCAGGTACCACCGGTAGGGGAGCTGGTTGCGGGCGAGGAATTCCCGCACCTGCGACGACCGCGGCGACCAGCGATTGCCGACCACCTTGGTCTCGGTGACGGGCCGATGCTCGCTGCTGCGCCAAGCGTCGATCAGCCCGTCGAGCACGGGATAGAGCTTCTCCTCCGGCGGGTCCCACGGTTTGAGCAGATAGTGGTCGAGGTCGATGACGTTGATCGCGTCGATCGCGGCATTGGTGTCGGCGTAGGCGGTCAGCAGCACGCGGCGCGCGTAGGGGTGCAGGTCCATCGCCTGCTCGAGGAATTCGATGCCGTCCATGCCCGGCATCCGATAGTCGGCGATCAACACGGCGACCGGCTGCCCGCGCAGCTTCATCTCACGCAGCGCGTCCAGGGCCTGCGGACCCGATTCCGCGCGCAGAATCCGGTAATCGGCGCCGTAGCGGCGGCGCAGGTCGCGGACGACCGCCCGGGAGACGCCCGGGTCGTCGTCGACGCTCAGGATGGCCGGTTTCGTGGCAGCGGGTGAAGTCACCTGTCGAGTATGGAGCCTCGCGGCGCGGTCTGTCGTGGGCGTTCGCCGAGGGCTCAGAGGCGATGGTGCAAGACGAGATCGAGCTCACGCGGGGTGAGCAGACGCTCCAGACGTTCTTCCTGCACGGCCCCGCGAACACTACGTGGCGGAAAGACCGACGCGCCGTGCGCTTTTCGCCCGTCCTCCGGCTCGATGGCGGGAAGCAGCGGAACCGGGTCCGCCGGACGACGATGGAGCAGGGAGCGCAGTTTCACGGCCGATCACCTCACGTTGGACGCCGAAATGTTGGAGGCGGTGTCTGTGCTTCATGTATCCGTTATTGTGCGCCGATCATTACACCGGCCGGTGCGCGAGTAGCGAAAATGTGACGCAACTGTCGGCGCGTTTAAAATGTGCGCGACTCGTCACATCGCGTTCGGACGGATGGTCGTCGGTCCGTCGCTCGTATCCCGGAGGCAGCGTTGCCGAAAAATCTCGAAGCCAGCATCGACATCTCCGCGCCCCCGGAGCAGGTGTGGGCGGTGATCTCCGATCTGAAGCGGATGCGGGAGTTCAGTCCGCAGTGCGTGCGGATGGTGGCGCTCGGCTCGCTCAAGGCGGGCACCTGGACGCTCAATCTCAATCGCGACGGCAAGAAGTTCTGGCCGACCACCTCACGCATCGTGCGGTTCGAGCCGAACAAGGCGTTCGCGTTCCGGGTCACCGAGAACCGGACGGTGTGGAGCTACACCTTGGAGCCGACCGAGTCCGGCACGCGGCTGATCGAGCGGCGGGATGTGCCCAACGGCACCACTTGGTTCTCCCGTAAGGCGATCGAGGCCGCGCTGGGCGGCGAGATCCCGTTCGAGGAGGCGTTGGTGCGCGGCATGAACGAGACGCTGGGCAAGGTCAAGGCGGCGGTCGAAGCCGGCGCCTGAGCGCGGTGCTCGCCGCGGCCGGTGCACGAGATGTCGTGACCCGGCCGCGGCGAGTGGGAGCGGTTACTTCCAGTTCGGCAGGTTCACGACCTGAGCGGCGTAGGACAGGCCCGCGCCGAACGCGATGAGCAGCGCCGTATCGCCCGGCTTCGACTCACCCTTGCGCAGCAACGCCTCCATGGCCAGCGGGATCGAGGCGGCCGAGGTGTTGCCCGCCTCCTCGATGTCGTTGGCGAGCGCGCAGTGCTCGGGCAGCTTCAGCACCCTGGCCATGATCTCGATGATCCGGCCGTTGGCCTGGTGCGGGATCATCGCGTCCAGGTCCTCGGGAGACAGGCCCGCGCGGTCGATGGCGTCGCGGCACACCTTCTCCAGCGAGTGCGCGGCCCACCGGAACACCGCGGTGCCCTCCATGGCCAGATAGGGCCGCACCGCGTCCAGGCCCTTCTCGTCGATCTCGTGGAAGAACTCCATCCAGTCCTTGTCCTGCCGGATGGCGTGGTGCTGGGTGCCGTCCGAGCCCCATACGGTGGGGCCGATGCCCGGCTCGTCGGAGGGGCCGACGATCACCGCGCCCGCGCCGTCGGCGAAGAGGAAGGCGGTGGAACGGTCCTTCGGGTTGACCGTGTTCGTCAGCTTCTCCACGCCGATCACGAGGACGTGCGAAGCGGTGCCCGCCCGGACCAGATCCGACGCCAGCGCGATCGAGTGGCAAAAGCCCGCGCACCCGGCCGAGACGTCGAAGGCGGCGGAGCCGTTCATGCCGAGTTCGGTGGCGATGCGCGGGGCGGCGGCCGGCGTCAGCAACAGGTGGGTGGATGTAGCAACGATCACGCAATCGACTTGGTCGACCGCGATACCGGAGGATTCCAGCGCGCCGCGCGCGGCCGCGACGCTCATGCTCTGGATCGTCTCCGACTCGTCGGCGAACCGGCGGGTTCTGATTCCCGACCTGGTCCTGATCCACTCGTCGCTGGAGTTGATCGGGCCGGCCACCTCGTCGTTGGTGACCACTCGAGCAGGGCGGTAAACGCCGAGCCCGAGGATCGCCGTGTGCTCAGCGCCGGTGGTCTGGGCGATTCGAGCAGCCATCTGCGTCTCCTATGTACCTGCGGCGACGCCGCCGGGGGTGCCCCGAAGCATCGAAATCGGTCCCTCATCAGCCACTGTCCATTGGCGAACAGACATGAGGCTTCCTCATATTAGCTTGAAAGTCGCTCATCTGCCGCGCGTATTCCGACAATCGGTGGGTATCACGTCGAAGCACGCCACTGCTGCACGAGGCGTGGCCCAACTGAATGCGAGGACACCATGCTCGGTCTCGGGATTATCGGATGGATCATCATCGGCGGTCTTGCCGGATGGATCGCGAGCAAGTTCATGAAGACGGACGCCCAACAGGGCATCTTGCTCAATATTGTCGTCGGGGTGGTCGGCGGTCTGCTCGGTGGGTTCCTGCTGAAGCTGCTCGGAGTCGACGTCGAGGGTGGCGGCCTTTGGTTCAGCTTCTTCACCTGTCTGGGCGGTGCCGTCATCCTGTTGTTCCTGGTTCGACTGGTCACCGGTGCCCGAGTCAGGTCCTGACCCCGCGTGCCACAGGCTCCTTTCCCGTAAGGTGTGAACGCTTGCGCCGGTCCTATCGTCGATACGGCGCAAACCGTCTGCATCGAGCACGAAAGAGGAGCCTGTGGCCCGCCGTCCCACCCCGCCCGGCACGCCTGAACGCACCGGAGTCGGCCACGTCGTCGATCTGGTCCGCAACGCGATCCCTCCGTTGCATCCCGCCGGGCTTCCGTTCGTCGCCGCACCCTTGGCGGTCGCCGTGGTCGGCGGCAAGCGCAAATGGGTGCGGCGCACCGGACTCTTCGCCGCCGCGGCCTGTGCGACCTTCTTCCGTCACCCGCGTCGCGTGCCGCCGAACCGCCCGGGCGTCGTGGTCGCCCCGGCGGATGGCGAGATCGCCTTGGTCGACACGGCCGCTCCCCCCGCCGAGCTGGGTCTCGGCGACGCGCCGCTGCCGCGCGTGAGCATCTTCCTGTCCGTGCTGGACGTCCACGTGCAGCGCACACCGGTTTCCGGCGTCGTGCGCACCGTGCTGCACCAGCCCGGCCAGTTCCGCTCCGCCGACCTGCCCGAGGCGAGCTCGGTGAACGAGCGCAACAGCATGGTGCTCCAGACGCCGGAGGGCGACCAGGTCGTCGTGGTGCAGATCGCCGGGCTGCTCGCGCGCCGGATCGTCTGCGACGCCCAGGTCGGCGACGTGCTGACCATCGCCGACACCTACGGCCTGATCCGCTTCGGCTCGCGGGTCGACACCTACTTCCCGGCGGGCACCGAACTGCTCGTGCAGCCCGGCCAGCGCACCATCGGCGGCGAGACAGTGCTCGCCGTGCTCGGCACATCCGCTGACGCGTGATGGAAGCGGCGGTATCCACCCAGCGGCGCAGGCGGCGGTCCGTCCGCCTGCTGCCGAGCATCGTCACCATCCTGGCGCTGTGCGCCGGGCTGTCGGCGGTGAAGTTCGGCCTCGACGGCAAACTCGGTATCGCGCTGGCCATGATCGGCGCGGCGGCCGTGCTGGACACCCTCGACGGCAGGCTGGCCAGAATGCTCGACGCAACCACGAAGATGGGCGCCGAGCTCGACTCGTTGTCGGATGCCATCTCCTTCGGCGTCGCCCCCGCGTTGGTGCTGTACGTGACCCTGCTCAGCAGCAACAGCGTCGGCTGGATCGTCGCGCTGCTGTTCGCCGTCAGCATCGTGCTGCGCCTGGCCCGGTTCAACACCCTGATGGACGACGACACCCGGCCGGATTGGTCGCGGGAGTACTTCGTCGGTGTGCCCGCTCCGGCGGGCGCGCTCATCGCGATGGTGCCGGTGGCCCTGTTCGTGCAGTTCGGCGACGGCTGGTGGGTCGGCTTCTACGAGGTCGCGGCGTGGACGGTGTTCTCGGCCGCGCTGTGCGTCAGCACCATCCCGACGCTGGCCATGAAATCGGTGTCGGTGGCGCCGCAGGCCGCGGCCGGGCTGCTGGTGCTGGTCGCGCTCGCCGCCGCGGCGCTGGTCACGTATCCGATCGTGCTGCTGCTGGTGCTGGTCGCGTTGTATCTGGGCCACATCCCGTTCGCCTGGCATTCCCAGCGCTGGGTGGCCGCGCGTCCGGAGACCTGGACGCACAAACCCGCCGAGCGGCGTGCGCAACGACGGGCGGACCGGCGGCTGCCAGGCATCCGTCGTCCGGCGATTCCGCGTCCGACCATCCCGCGTCCGGCGATCCGCGGCTCGGCCCGGCTGCGGCTGCGCCGACCTGGGGCGAAGCAACGCCAGAACGGTGATGGGCCGCCGCGCGCGGAGCTCTAGCGGCGGCTTCCGGAGCGGCCGCTTCCACTTCGCCGTGCCAATGCGCCGTGTCGCCGGATCGGCGCATCGGCACCTCCGCGCGCTGCGCTGGGAGCGGTACGGTCATGTCCGTCGGGCGGGTGGAGGAAGGTGCGTATGGAGCCGGACGGTTTGCGGGAATTCGAGGGGCATCGACCGCGCTTGTTCGCGCTCGCCTATCGGATGCTCGGCTCGGCAGGTGAGGCCGAGGACGCGGTGCAGGAGACCTATCTGCGCTGGGACGGCGCCGACCGCGGCGGTATCCGCTCCGCCGAGGCCTGGCTGACCACGGCGCTGGTGAATCTGTGCCGCACCTGGCTCGTTTCGGCGCGGGCCCGGCGGGAGAGCTACGTCGGGCCGTGGCTGCCCGAACCGGTGCCGACCGCGCGAGGCGAGCTCGGACCGCTGGAGACCGTCGAGGAGCGCGAACAGGTCTCGCTCGCGCTGCTGACCGCGCTGGAGCGGCTGACCCCGCTCGAACGCGCGGTCTTTGTCTTGCGCGAGGCGTTCGGATACGCGCACCGCGAGATCGCCGACATGCTCGATATCACCGAGACGAACTCGCAGCAGATCTTCCGCAGGGCGGGCCTGCGGGTACGAGAGGACCGCCCCCGCTTCGGTATCACGCCCGACCATGCCCGCGAGTTGGTCGAGCGGTTCCTGAAGGCGGCGCGCGACGGCGACGTCGCGTCGCTGGAGCAGATGCTCGCCGCCGACGTGAGCGCGACGGCCGACGGCGGCGGCAAGGTGAACGCGGCGCGCCGTCCCGTGCGAGGTGCGGCGCAGGTGGCGCGGTACCTCGTCGGGCTCATGCGCTGGGAGGTGCCCGGCATGCGGCTGGTCGTGGAGGAGGTCAACGGCGCGCCCGCCGCGGTCGCACGGGTGAACGGTGCGCCACTGCTCGTGGTCGCGGTGGACGAGGCCGACGGCGCGGTCACCGCGCTGCGGTTGATCGTGAATCCGGACAAGCTCGCCTATTTCGCCGGGGCGAGCGGGTCGGCGGGCGCGGTGGACACAATGCCGGACCGGCTTCGCCGTCCGCTGTGACGCGCTTCACGGCACCGGTCTGTCAGGGATCGGGGCCCTGTCCGGTCTGAGTGTTGATGGCCGATCGAAAGGAGCCTCAGCAATGACCGGACAGCATCGGATCGTCGTTCTCGGCGCGGGGTACGCGGGATTGGCGGCGGCCCGCAGGCTCGCTCGCACGGCGCGGGACGCTCGGATCACCGTGGTGGACGCGCACGCGTTCTTCGTCGAGCGGGTACGGCTGCATCAGCAGGCGGCCGGGCAGCGGATCGCGGCATGGGATCTGCGGGAATCGCTGGAAAGCAAGGGCATCGCCTTCGTGCAAGCCCTGGCGACGGAGATCGATACGGTCGCGCGTCGGGTGGTGCTCGACACTGCGCCCGCACTCGATTACGACACTTTGATCTACGCCCTCGGTAGCGTCGCCGATCTCGCGAGCGTCCCCGGCGTCGCCGAACACGCCTTTTCGGTCGCCACGCAGGAAGACGTGCGCGGTCTGGCCGTGGCGGGCGGACCGGTGGCGATCGTCGGCGCCGGAGCCACCGGCATCGAGCTGGCGGCGGAACTGGCCGAATCGCATCCGGAGTCCCGGGTGATGCTGCTCGGGTCGGAGGAGCCGGGCGCCTGGCTGTCGGCGCGGGCGCAGGCGCACATCACGCGGACGCTGGAGCGACTCGGAGTCGAGATCCGGTCCGGCGCCAAGGTGATCGAGGTGACAGCCGAGGGGCCGCGCTTGGCCGACGGCTCACTGGTTGCGGCCGCCGCGACGGTGTGGACCACCGGTTTCCGGGTGCCCGACCTCGCCGCCCGCTCCGGTCTGGCGGTGAATTCCGACGGTCGGGTGCTCACCGACGCGACCTTGCGTTCGGTGTCGCACCCGGACGTTTTCGCCGCAGGTGACGCCGCCGTGGTCGCGGGGCCGGGCGGACGCGAACTGCGCATGGCGTGTGCCACCGCGCTGCCGACCGGCAAGCACGCGGCGGACGCCGCCATCGCCCTGATGCGTGGTCGTGAGCCGAAGGAGCTGCGGTTCCGCTATGTGCTCCAGTGCCTCAGCCTGGGTCGCGGCGACGGGGTCGTCCAAGCGGTGCGCGCCGACGACGCACCGGCCAGGACGGTGCTGACCGGGCGCACGGCCGCGTGGGTGAAGGAACGCATCGTGCGCGGCGCGGCCTGGTCTGCGCGCCCGTGAGTCGCACCGTCAACTAACGGTTGACGATGGGTCATCGTCAACTTATGGTTGACGCATGACCGAACAATTCCGCCTCGACGACCTGATCGACGGCATCAAGAAAGCCCGTCCCGACAATGTGCTCGAACAGCTGTCCGATGCCGTCGTCGTGGCGAATCACCTGGGTGAAGTGGCCGACCACCTGATCGGCCACTTCGTGGACCAGGCCCGGCGCTCCGGCGCCTCGTGGACCGATATCGGCGCCAGCATGGGCGTCACCAAGCAGGCCGCGCAGAAGCGGTTCGTGCCCAAGGTGCCCGATCCGGCCGCCGCGGCGGCCATGGACCCGAACGCGGGCTTCGCCCGTTTCACCCCGCGAGCGCGGGCGGTCGTGATGGCGGCGCAGGAGGCCGCGCGTACCGCGGGCAATCGGGAGATCTCCCTCGGGCACATGGTGCTGGGGTTGCTCACCGAACCCCAAGGTCTCGCGGTGCACGAACTCGTCCACCAGGGCGTGTCCGTCGACGTGATCTCCGCCGCCGCTTCCGCGTCGTTGCCGCAGGCCGAGGGGGACGTCCCCGCGCTGATCCCGTTCGGCGCGGAGGCCAAGAAGGTCCTGGAACTCACCTTCCGTGAGGCGCTTCGGCTGGGGCACAACTACATCGGCACCGAGCACATGCTGCTGGCGCTGCTGGAACAGGAGAACGGCGCCGGTCTGCTCAGTGATCTCGGCGTCGACAAGGCGAGCGCCGAAGCGCATCTGGGCGAGCTGCTCGCGGTTATCAAGACCGAGAAGTCCTGATTCCGATGGGCGACGGGAAGTTCCGTGCGCGGACCGCGCTCGCCCTCGCGGTGCTCTTGCTGGTGATCGGCGTGGCCCGGCGATCGGTTGCCGCGCACGAGATTCGCAACGTCGTCAACGGATTGCGGTGCGCGCACGCCGCGCGGGCGCGCCATCGCAGGGCGCTGCGCACGCGGGGAGCCGGTATCCGCGGACCACGCCCGGCCGTTCCGATCGCACACCGCGCGACGCAGGCGGCGTGATCACCCTCGTCCGGCCAGGCCGCCGCCCCATCGGGGCCAGAGGGCTTGCGGTTTCGGCTCGGGAACCAACGGTTCGCGATGGATGTCGGTGACGAACAGGGGTAGTCGCGGTTCCAGCTCGGCGAGCAGTGCGAGGGCGCGCCCGCCTTGCGCCGCGCGGTATTCCCGCATGGTCAACCCGACGATCTGCAGGAACAACACGCGGCCGTGCGGGCTGTCGATGGCGCCCAGTTCCGGGTCCGTCGTGAAGCAGACCGCGTGATTGGTGCAGTCCGCGTGGCCGGCCGCGATCGGCCCGTTCGTCTTGATGGTGTGCCCCGGTTCGAACCACTTGCCGGACTGGAAGACGTAGTGGGCGAGGTTCTGCATGAAGTTCGTCGGCCACACGGGCGGCTCGGTGTCCTCGGGCCCGCGCGCCAAGCGGAAGGTGAACTCGAAGCCCCAGCCGGACTCCGCCGGGTTGTCCCACTCCTTCTCGTACAGCTCGGTCATCCCATAACTGACGTAGTGCCAGTGCGGCACCGGATCGGTGCGTGAGTAGGCGCTGATCCCGTCGAGAGGGTCGGACCCGCCCAGCGACCACGGGTGGTCGGAGGCCCAATGGAAGGGTTCGATGTCGCCGTACAGCGGCCGCAACGCACCGTCGATGGCATCCCAGCCGGATCTCTCACTCACGCAGCCACCATAGGCAGGGGTGCGTCGGGCCCTATCCGGGGCGTCGGACACCGCGCCGGTCAGGCATCCGGCACGTTGCGGGCGAGCTCGTCCAGCCAGGCGGCCGCGGACGCGTCGCTCGGCGCGCGCCAGTCGCCGCGCGGCGAGAGCGAGCCGCCGGAGCCGACCTTCGGCGCGTTCGGCAGCGTCGAGCGCTTGAACTGGCTGGTCTGCACGAAGCGGCGCAGGAACTCGCCCAGCCAGTGCTTGACGGTGGCGAGGTCGTAGGCGTTGCGCTGGTCGGCGGGGACCAGATCGGGCCAGCGGCCGGTCGCCGGATCGGACCAGGCGTGCCAGGCCAGGTAGGCGATACGGCTGGGCAGGTAGCCGAAGCGCAACAGGTAATAGAGGTGGAAGTCCTGCAATTCGTATGGACCGACGGTGGCCTCGGAACTCTGGGCCGGCGCGGAGGAGTCCTCGTGCGGAATCAGCTCCGGCGAGATCTCGGTGCGCAGGATCGATGAGAGCACCTCGTTCGCTTCGGCGCCGAACTGCTCGGTGTCCACCGCCCAGGCGATCAGGTACTTGATCAGCGTCTTGGGCACCGACGCGTTCACGCTGTAGTGCGCCATGTGGTCGCCGACGCCGTACGTGCACCAGCCCAGCGCGAGTTCGCTGAGGTCGCCGGTGCCGACCACCAGCGCGCCGTGCATATTGGCCAGCCGGAACAGGTGCGAGGTCCGCTCGCCCGCCTGCACGTTCTCGTAGGTGATGTCGTACACCGGCGCGCCGTCGGCGGCCGGATGGCCGAGGTCGCGCAGCATCTGCGTCGCCGATGGGGTGATGTCGATCTCGCGCGCCGTGACGCCGAGGGCGGCCATCAGGCGGTGCGCGTCGGTCCTGGTCCTGGTGCTGGTCGCGAAGCCGGGCATGGTGTAGGCGAGCACGTTCTCCCGGGGCAGGCCGAGCCGGTCCATCGTCTTGGCCGCCACGATCAGCGCCTGCGTGGAGTCCAAGCCGCCGGAGACCCCGATCACCACGCGCTGCGTGCCGGTGGCGCGCAATCGCGTGCTCAAGCCCTCAACCTGGATGTGGTGCACCTCGGCGCAGCGCTCGTTGCGCAAGGCGGGGTCGGCGGGGACGTAGGGGAAGCGCGCGAGCTCGCGCTCCAGCGCCACCGGGGCCTCGGGGACGGGCAGCCGCACGTCGATGTGCCGCAGCGAGGTCAGCCGGTCGCGGTGGTCGTGCACGTTGTCGGCGAAGCTGGTGGTGCGCAGCCGGTCCGCGGCGAGGCGGCGCAGGTCCAGGTCGGCGGTGACCAGCTGGGGATGATCGGAGAACCGCTCGCCCTCCGCGAGCAGGTCGCCGTTCTCGCAGATCAGTGCCTGGCCGTCCCAGGCGAGGTCGGTGGTCGACTCGCCGGTCCCCGCGGCGGAGTACAGGTATGCCGCGAGATAGCGCGCCGAATGCGAGGTGCACAGCGACCGCCGGTAGTCCGCCTTGCCGATCACGATGTTGCTCGCGGACAGGTTGATCAGCACGGTCGCCCCGGCCAGCGCGGCGAAGCCGCTGGGCGGCAACGGAACCCAGCCGTCCTCACAGATCTCCAGGTGGAAGACGAAGTCGTCCAGATTGCTCGCGCGGAACAACAGGTCGGATCCGAACGGCGCCCGGTGCCCGGCGACGGTGACGTGATCCTCCAGCGCCTCCCGCGCCGCCGCGAACTGACGCTTCTCGTAGAACTCCCGATAGTTCGGCAGGTAGCTCTTCGGCGCCACGCCGAGCACGATGCCCCGGCAGATCACGATCGCGCAGTTGAACAACCGGTGGTGCACCCGCAGCGGCGCGCCCACCACGAGCACCGTGTCGATGTCCGTACTCGCCGCGACCACCCTGGCGAGCGCCGCCTCCACCGCCGCGTCCAGCGCGTCCTGGTGGAACAGGTCGTCGGCGGTGTAGGAGGAGAGGCCCAGCTCGGGGAACACCGTGAGCACCGCCCCGGCCGCCGCGGCTTGCGTGGCCAGCTCGACGGTCTGTTCCACGTTGTAGGCGGGGTCGGCCACCCGGATCCGGGGTACCGCGACCGCCACCCGGGCGAAGCCGTGCCGGTAGAGCGAATCGAACGGCAGGTCGTCCACCCGCGTCCCCTTCCGGGCTGAGGTTGATCATGGTCCACCCGGAATCTACGCCGCCCCGGCCGCCTCGGCGCGGTGCCTGGTTCACCCTGTCCCCAGGAGGGGTGGTGTGACCTGCGCTTTCATCGTCGGCGCCGGGCGGCGCGAATCGTCCGGCCGAAGATGTGAACCACTGGCGGCTAAGCTATAGCAATGGCGGATGAAACGGATTCCGACCTAATAGCGGGGGAACGGCGCGCAGATCTGCTGCGCGCGCTTTCGTATGTGTCCACCGAGTCCCAACCGGACGGCAGCTACGTGGTGAACGGCGACCTGCCGCCCGACGTCGCCCCGCCGTTCATTCGCGCGATCATGCGGGTGGAGGCGGAGTTGCTGCTGCACGACGCCGAGCTCGTCACCGTCGAGGACGGCGAGCCCCGCACCCCGGAGGAACGCCGTACCGACGCGTTCGTCGCGCTGGTGCTCCGTGTCGACGACCGCCCCTAGCCCGCGCGGACCTTGCACTCGGCACCCCTGAGTGCTAAAAATGCTTTTGGCACTCTCGACCTGTGAGTGCCAGGTCGGGACGGTGAGACCGGGTTCCCTAGACACCCTCGGTCGTCCGTCGCGGGCACCGAACCTGGCCAGCGTAACTGGGGCGACCCAACCGGCGGTCGTCCTGTGTGTCAGCCATACACATGGAGGATCTCAACAACGCCATGGCCAAGACAATTGCGTATGACGAAGAGGCCCGCCGCGGCCTCGAGCGGGGTCTGAACAGCCTCGCCGACGCGGTCAAGGTGACGCTGGGCCCCAAGGGTCGCAACGTTGTCCTGGAGAAGAAGTGGGGCGCCCCCACGATCACCAACGATGGTGTGTCCATCGCCAAGGAGATCGAGCTGGAGGACCCGTACGAGAAGATCGGCGCCGAGCTGGTCAAGGAAGTCGCCAAGAAGACCGACGACGTCGCGGGCGACGGCACCACCACCGCGACCGTGCTCGCCCAGGCGCTGGTGCGCGAGGGCCTGCGCAACGTCGCGGCCGGCGCGAACCCGCTGGGCCTGAAGCGCGGCATCGAGAAGGCCGTCGAGGCCGTCACCGCCAAGCTGCTCGACACCGCCAAGGAGGTCGAGACCAAGGAGCAGATCGCCGCCACCGCCGGTATCTCGGCAGGCGACGCGTCCATCGGTGAGCTGATCGCCGAGGCCATGGACAAGGTCGGCAAGGAAGGCGTCATCACCGTCGAGGAGAGCAACACCTTCGGTCTCCAGCTGGAGCTCACCGAGGGCATGCGCTTCGACAAGGGCTACATCTCCGGCTACTTCGTCACCGACCCGGAGCGTCAGGAAGCGGTCCTCGAGGACCCGTACATCCTGCTGGTCGGCTCGAAGGTCTCCACCGTCAAGGACCTGCTGCCGCTGCTGGAGAAGGTCATCCAGGCGGGCAAGCCGCTGCTGATCATCGCCGAGGACGTCGAGGGCGAGGCCCTGTCCACCCTGGTGGTCAACAAGATCCGCGGCACCTTCAAGTCGGTCGCCGTGAAGGCTCCCGGCTTCGGTGACCGCCGCAAGGCTCAGCTGGCCGACATCGCCATCCTGACCGGTGGCGAGGTCATCAGCGAAGAGGTCGGCCTGTCGCTGGAGAACGCCGGCGTCGAGCTGCTCGGCCAGGCGCGCAAGGTCGTCGTCACCAAGGACGAGACCACCATCGTCGAGGGCGCGGGCGACGCGGAGGCGATCAAGGGCCGGGTCGCGCAGATCCGGACCGAGATCGAGAACTCCGACTCGGACTACGACCGGGAGAAGCTGCAGGAGCGTCTGGCCAAGCTGGCCGGCGGTGTCGCGGTGATCAAGGCGGGCGCGGCCACCGAGGTGGAGCTCAAGGAGCGCAAGCACCGCATCGAGGACGCCGTCCGCAACGCGAAGGCTGCCGTGGAGGAGGGCATCGTCGCCGGTGGTGGCGTGGCCCTGCTGCAGTCGGCTCCGGCGCTGGAGGAGCTGAAGCTCGCCGGTGACGAGGCCACCGGCGCGAACATCGTGAAGGTCGCGCTGTCGGCTCCGCTGAAGCAGATCGCGTTCAACGCGGGCCTCGAGCCCGGCGTGGTCGCCGAGAAGGTCGCCAACCTGCCCGCGGGTCACGGCCTGAACGCCGACTCGGGCGAGTACGAGGACCTGCTGGCCGCCGGTGTCGCCGACCCGGTCAAGGTCACCCGTTCGGCGCTGCAGAACGCGGCCTCGATCGCGGCTCTGTTCCTGACCACGGAGGCCGTTGTCGCCGACAAGCCGGAGAAGGCCGCCGCTCCCGCCGGCGACCCGACCGGTGGCATGGGCGGCATGGACTTCTGAGTCCGGCCACCCGGCAACACATTTCGAACCGGAAGCCGGTCCACCGCGAGGTGGGCCGGCTTCCGGCGTTCCGGGTCAGATTCCGTCGAGAGTGACGACGGTGAAAGGCGTCTTCGGGGTGCCGGGGCCCATCGGGCCGCCCTTGTCGAATTGGGAGGAGACGATCAGGATCCGGTCACCGGCGCGGGCCAGGGTGGTGGGGATGGACAGGGCTTCGTCGGTGCGTTGCTGCGCGAGCGTGGCCGTGGCGCCGTCGTCGGAGAGGGTCCAGCGGCTGATGGTGTTGGTCGTGTTGTGCGCGGCCCACAGGGTGTCGTCGCGCAGTTCCAGTCCGTCGCCCTGACGCAGATCGCCACCGCGCAAGGCCACCTTGCGGATCGGATTCGGGTCCGGAGTCAACGCGATGCGGTACAAGTCGCCGCGCGGCATGTCGACCGTGAGCAGATAGCGGCCTGCCGGATCGGCGACGATGCCGTTGAGGCTGAAGCCGCCCGGCTCGATCGGCGGCAGCGCGGAGTGCAGGTCGAACCGTGGGGTCAGTTCGGCTCGCCCACCCTGCGCTCTGGCGGCGGCCAGTTGATCGGGTGTCACGCGATAGACGAGCGCGCGTGTGCTGTCGGTCAGATACGCCGTGCCGTCCGGGGTGATGGCGAGATCGTTCACGAAGCGGGGCTCGCTTCCGGGCACGGTGAAGTCGGCGAGCAGCGCGCGGGTCGCGATGTCGTACACCGCGACGCCGGTTGTCGAGTCGGTCACCCACAGCCGTCCGGCCGTGTCGACTTTCAAGCCGTTGGCGGTCTTGTGGTTGTTCGCGCCTTCGGGGAGGAAGATCTCGGCTCGGTGCGCGTTTTGCGTCGCGCGATAGACGGCGCCGGTGGTGTAGGAGCCGACGTAGCTGTCTCCCGTCCGCGCGTCCACCGCGATGCCCTCGGGGTAGGCCCGGTCGCCCGGCAGTTCGTAGGCGGTGTGGACGGCAGCGTTCGGTTCGTCGCTGGTGCCGCAGGCGACGAGCGGGAGGCAGGCGCTGGCTGCGGCCAGGCTCGACAGCAGGCGGAGGGGTAGTGCGTGGGGCATCGATTACCTCTTAGAGATCATGCATGCAAATGTGCTCACATCAAGCATCTTGCTCGAATCTAAGTTAGAACTCTAATATCAGTCAAGACTGAAACAAGAAGACGTGCGGATACCATGCGCTTATGACGTCGATGCCCGCCGCCGAACGGATCGGCTCGTACCTCAAACGGGCCGAGCAGTCCCTCAACACGGCCAAGAACGCCGCGTTGAAACCGGCGGGCGTCACCGTGCCCCAATACGCCGCGCTGCTGTTCCTCGCCGAGAATCCCGGTATCTCCGCCGCCGCCCTGGCCCGGCTCTGCGGCGTCACCCCGCCCTCGATGAACACCGTGCTGGGCAATCTGCAGGACCGCGGGCTCATCGAGCGCACCCCGCACCCGTGGCACAAGAACGTCCTGGAGACCACGTTGACCGAGAAGGGCGCGGCGGTCATGCGCGACGCGGACGCCCGCGCCGTCCGAGTCGAACGCGCCTTGGCCGAAGAATTCACCGACGCCGAGCGAGCCTCCTTGCAGGACTTGCTGACTCGCTGTGCCGACCGATTGGACTCGATCCGCCCCGGCCCTGCCGCTTAGTCGCCGGTAGCGGGGCACGCGGTATGGCGAGTGCCCCGCCCGATCCCGGCGACGGGTAGCTCATGCCGGAACTGGAGCCCTGGTGGGGGATTGGGTCTTCTGGAGCGCGAGGGCGAGGGCGAGGCATGCGATGAGCGTGGAGGTCCACGGGAGCCACTGGCTGCCGGAGGAATCCAGCACGGTCGCACCGATGATCGACCCGATTCCCGCGCCGAGGTAGATGGCCGATCCGTTCAAGCCGAGGGCGACGGTGGGCGCGTCATGGGCGATGCCGAACAGCCGATGCTGTTGCGGAACCAGGATCGCCGAACCGAACAGTCCGGTGATGGCGAGCACCACGAACACCGCCCACGCGGCATGTACGGACACGCCGAGCAGTGCGAGGCCGACCAGCGCGCCCGCGAGTCCCACCGTCAGCGTGCGCTGCGGGCCGTAGCGGTCGACCGCCCGCCCGGCCTGCGCGTTGCCGATCACCTGGCCGATGCCCATGGCCAGCAACAGCCAGGCGAGCATGTTCTGCGGCACCGATGCCGCGACCACCACGGGCAGGTAGACGATGGTGGTGTAGACGGCGGTGATCTGCGTTGTCGTCACGATCAGCACCCGCAGCACCGACGGACGGGTCAGCACGCCGATCCGGGCGCGCAGTCCCGCGCTCGGCAGGGTCACCCGTGGCAATAGCAATACCAGCAGCGCGGCGATGGCTCCGCCGAGCGCGATGCCCCACAGCACGCCGCGCCAGCCGATCCAGCGCTCGGCGAAGATGCCGATCGGCACGCCCGCGACGCTGGACAGCGTGATGCCCGCCGTCACGATCGCCAGTGCCCGCCCCCGATGGGCTTCATCGGCGACGACGCCGGCGACGGCGTACGCGTTGGCCTGGAAGGCCGCCGCCCCGATTGCCGCGACGACGCGCGCCGCGGCCATGACGCCGAAGCTCTCCCCGGCGGCCTGCCCGATCATGCCGACCACGAAGAGCGCGGCGCCGCCACCGAGCAGCACGCGGCGATCCCAGGACCCGGTCGCCGCCGCGATCAGCGGTGCGGCGATGGCGTAGGTCCAGGCGAAGATCGTGGTCAGCTGCCCGGCGGTGGACACGGAGACGTGCAGATCGGCGGCGATCAGCGGAAGCAGGCCGCTGAGTACGAAGCCGTCGGTGCCGAGCACGAAAGTGCCCACGGCGAGCGGGAGGAGCGACCGGTAGAGATTATTTGATGGTTGTCGAAACATCATAGGATGAGCGTGAGATACAATTCGATTGTTGTCAAATGATCGGGGAATGGAGATGCGTACGCTGCCGCAGCCGAGTACCGCCGACATCGATCTGGTCCGCGTGCTGAGCGCGCTCGCCGACCCGGTGCGCCTGGAACTGGTGCGCGCGCTCGCCGGGGAACGGGAACCGTTGAGCTGCAATGTCCGAGAGTTCGATGTGGAGATCACGGCGGCCACCGCCTCGCACCACTGGAAGGTGCTGCGGGACGCGGGCGTCACGATGACGTTCGTCTCCGGCCGCAATCGGCTGGTCGCGCTACGGCGCGAAGATTTGAATCAGCGCTTCCCCGGCCTGCTGGACGCGGTCATCAGCGGCGCGCGGCGCTGACGACCGCCGCCGGTCAGCGCAAGATGAAAGCCACGAGAAACCCGGCCGCCGTGGCCATTCCGACCCACCAGCCGCCTTCTCGGTAGGCCTCCGGCATCAGTGAGTCGGCCAGTACCGCGATCGTGGCACCGCCGGCGAACGCTTGCACCGCGCCGATGTGGGTCTCGGACAAGTTGTCCGACAACGCGTTTCCGAGCATCGTGACCAGTACGAGCACCGCGCCGGTCGCCGTCCACAGCCAGAGGGCGCGGTGCCGCGCCACGCCGTGCTGGTCGCGCATCAGCGCGGCTCCGCTGATCGCCTCGGGCACGTTGCCCACGGCCACTGCCACCAGCAGCACCAGTCCGCCGCCACCGGTCAGTGTGACGCCGAGCGCCGTGTTCTCCGGGACGCCGTCCAGCACCGCGCCCAGCATCAGCGCCCAGCCGAGCGCGCGGGGACCGAGCTTGTTCTCGATGAGGTGATCGGCCACCACGTAGACCCCCGCGCCCGCGAGCAGCGCGATCGCGGCGATCGTCGCGTTCTGGCGAAAGGCGGGCTCGAACAGCTCGGTGGACACCGCCGCGATCATCGTGCCCGCGCCGAAGGCCATCAGGGAGGCGAGCACCGCCTTGGGCAGTTGCCACCGCGACCCGATGGCAGCGCCCAAGACCAGCGGCACGGCCGTGCCGAGTCCGTAGAGCAGCGCCTTCATCATGGGAACACCCTAAGTCGGCATGCCGGGCCATCGGGTCGGTCGTACGCTGAAACCATGCCTGACCGCGTCCGGATCCGAGGCGTGCTCTACGACATCGACGGCGTCCTGGTGACCTCCTGGCGGGAGATCGCGGGCGCCGCCGCAGCGGTGCGCCGGATCCGGGAGAGCGGACTGCGCCGGGCGTTTCTGACCAACACCACTTCGCGTACCTGCGCCGAGATCGCGGAACGCCTGTGCGGCGCGGGTATCGAGGTCGAACCCGCCGAGATCGTCACCGCCGCAAGACTCACCGCCGAGTTCGTGCGCGGGCGCTACCCCGGCGCCGCCGTCTGGGTGCTCAACCACGGCGACATCGATGCCGACCTCGCCGGTCTCCGGCTCGACGAGGAACATCCGGACGTGGTCGTGATCGGCGGCGCGGGAGCGGAATTCACCCATGCCGCACTGAGTCGAGTGGCGGAACTGATGCTGGACGGCGTGCCCGTCGTCGCCATGCACAGCGGACTGACCTGGGCGACCGCGGACGGATTGCGTATCGACGCGGGGGCGTATCTGCCCGGCTTGGAGGCGGCGGGCAATGCCCGCATCGAGGTGGTGGGCAAGCCCGCGGCCCCCGGTTTCCGGACCGCCGCGGGGCTGATGCGCCTCGAGCCGGCGGAGGTCGTGATGATCGGTGACGATCTGTACTCGGATGTGCTTGCGGCGCAGGACGTCGGGTTGACCGGCGTGCTGGTGCGCACCGGCAAATTCCGGCCGGGCGTGCTGGCGTCGGCCGACCGCGCGCCGGATCACGTCATCGATTCCGTGGTCGATCTGCCGGAATTGCTGGGCGGTTCGGTGGGAGCCGGCGAACTCGCCGTAACCGACGAATCGGAATGAAACAAAAAATTCTACAGTGTCCCTCTAAAATTGCCCGCAAGCGCGACGCTGCTAGGTATCGTCTGTTCCGGCAAATAGCCAGTGACAAGAAATCTCCTACGGCCCAGATCGGAGTTGCCGAATGCTCGATCCGTGGAAAAGAGTGCTTGTGCGCAAGCTACTATGGTCGCCGGGCTTCTGTCCGGCGACCATTTGATGAGGTAGCAACTGCTCAGCCAACTTTCGGCTAACCGTAGATTGGTCGAGGGTTGTAACGAAGGGCCCGATCCGTGACGATGAGTTCGGGCCCTTCTGTATTGTCTGCCCCAATGTCACAGGATGCGAATACGGGTCGAATGTATGCCGGGCAACCCGTGGAGGACCGGCAACGTCAGCGGCGTGCGCGTTTTCTGGAGTCAGGCCTGACGGTCTTCGCGCGGGACGGCTACGCCAACAGTTCGGTCGGCGCCATATGCAAGGACGCCGGACTCTCCTCGCGACAGTTCTACGAGGAGTTCACCGGGCGCGAGTCCCTGCTCCTAGAGCTGTACGAGCAGATCGACCGGGAGTCGCGGGACGCCGTGAAGAAAGCGTTGGACGCGAAGTCCGGCGCGAAGGCCCTGGACGTCATCGACGCCGCGGTTCGCGCCTACGTCGAATCCATCGGTTCCGATCCGCGCAAGGCACGCGTCGCCCTGGTGGAAGTGGTCGGCGCGGGCCCGAAGGTGGAAAAGTTCCGTCTCGCGGTGCGCCGGGAGTGGGGTTCGCTGCTGGCCGGCGCTGCCGAAGACGCCGCCCTGCACGGTGAGATACCCGCGGGCGACTACGAAATGCGGATGCTCGCCATCATCGGCGGTGTCAACTATGTGGTCGACTCGTGGAGCGGCGCGGAGCCGCGCCCGCCGCTCGACGACGTGATCCGGGTGCTCAGCAGGGTGATCATCGGCGCGGTCCGCGCATAGCGTCCCGGCCTGCGGGATCGGGCGCGATGAGCGCGGTAACGTGCGGGGATGCAAACAGTTCCGATCCAGATGCCGGACGGCACAACGGTCCCGGTGCGGTTGATCCCCGCCGGGGGGCCGCACCGGCACGCGGTGGGTCCGGACACGCCGCGACCGGTGCTGGTGATCGTGCCCGGGCTCGGCGTTCCGGGGGGCTACTACGAACTGTTCGCCTCGGGACTGGCCGCGCGCGGGTTCGACGTGGCCATCGGCGAGCTGCGCGGCAACGGCGACAGCAGGCCGAAGCCGAGCTCCGCCAGCACCTTCGGCTACCACGAACTGGTCTCGGTGGACTTCCCGGCGATCTTCGAGGTGGTCCGCGAGCAGTTTCCGGACAGCACGCCGTACCTGCTCGGTCACAGCATGGGCGGCCAGCTCGGCGTCATGTACGCCGCGCGCGTCCGTGGCAGGCTCGGCGGGCTGATCCTGGTCGCCTCCGGCACCCCCTATTACCGTGGCTATCGGGGACTTTCGGGTCCGGGCATGCTGGTCGGCACCGCGGCGATCTCGCTGACGGCCAACCTGGCCGGCTTCTGGCCCGGTGACCGTGTCTCGATGGGTTTCGGCCGCCAGTCCAAGGTGCTGATCTCCGACTGGGCCCGGCTGGCGCGCACCGGCCGGTTCGTTCCGGTCGGCGCGGACATCGACTACGAGGAGCGCATCGCGCGGCTGAAACTCCCGGTGCTGTCCATCACGATCACCGGCGACGACCTCACCCCGCCCAGCTCCGCCGAGCATCTGCTGGAGAAGCTGCCCAACGCGGAGGTGACGCGCTGGCGCCAGCCGGAACCACTGGGCCACAACGGCTGGATCCGGCAGTACACCAGCACCGTCGACCAGATCGAGAAGTGGTTGCGCGACCGCTGAGCGTTGCTCCGCGTCGATCCGTCAGCCGCGTCGTTCGATCAGCATCTGGGTGAAGAACTCGTAGATCAGCGCCGCCTGGAAGGCCGACTGCTTGTTGTCGGCCGCGCCGCCGTGGCCGCCTTCGATGTTCTCGTGGTACCAGAACTCGTGGCCCTGCTCCTCGAGCAGGGCGGCCATCTTGCGGGCATGGCCGGGGTGCACCCGGTCGTCCCTGGTCGAGGTAGTGAGCAGGATCGGCGGATAGGCGCGGTCGGCGTGCGCGTTCTGGTAGGGCGAGTACTTGCCGATGTACTCCCATTCCTCCGGTTTGTCCGGGTCACCGTACTCGGCCATCCACGAAGCGCCCGCGAGCAGCAGGTGGTAGCGCTTCATATCCAGCAGCGGCACCTGGCAGACGATGGCGCCGAACAATTCGGGGTAGCGGGTCAGCATCACACCCATGAGCAGTCCGCCGTTGCTGCCGCCCACCGCGCCGAGCTGGTCCGCGGTGGTGATGCCGCGCGCGACGAGGTCTTTCGCGATCGAGGAGAAGTCCTCGTACACCTTGTGCCGGTTCGCTTTCTGCACCGAGGTGTGCCACTGCGGTCCGTACTCGCCGCCGCCACGGATGTTCGTCATCACCCACGTCCCGCCGCGCTCCAACCAGCCCATGCCGGACGCGCCGCTGTATGCGGGGGTTCGGGACACTTCGAAACCGCCGTAGCCGGACATCACCGTCGGCCCCGGCGCGGCCTTCCGGTCACGATGGCGGATCACGAAGTACGGCACCGGCGTGCCGTCGTCGGATGTGGCGAAGAACTGCTCGGTCTCCACCCCGTCGGCGTCGAAGAATCCGGGTTCCTGTTTGAGCCGCTCGGTGCGCCCACCGACGGCACTGGCCAGCAGCGTCGCCGGGGTGGTGAAGCCGCTGGTGTTGAGCATGAACTCGTCGCCGCTCTCCAGCGGGTCGAGATTCAGGACGCTGGTGGTGGCCATCGGCGGGGTATCGGCAAGCGGCTCGCGGCGCCAGCCGTCGGATCCCGGCGTCAGCACGTAGAGCTTGGTCTGCACGTCCTCGAGCGTGACCAGCAGCAGGTGGTTCTCGGTCCAGCCGTAGCCGTGCAGCGAGGTGTGCGCGTCCGGGGTGAAGATCACCTCGAATTCCCGTGCGCCGGAGAGGAACTTCTCGAAGTCGATGGCCAGCAGCGCGCCCGCGGGATAGCTCGTGCCGCCGACCTCCCACGGCGACTTCAGCCGCACCAGCAGCCAGTCCTTGTACCAGGACTCACTGGCGTCGGTGGGGATGTCGAGGTGCCGCAGGGCGCCGTCGTCCTCCAACAGGTAGACCTCTTCGTTGAAGAAGTCGGTGGCGCGGCCGACGTAGTGCCGTTCGTAACCCGGCGTGCGGTCGTAACCCGCCGAGACCGCGACATCGCCGCTCTCGCCCTCGAAGACGGTGGTCGCCTCCTCCAGCGCGGTACCGCGCCGCCAGCGTTTCGCGATGCGCGGATATCCCGAATCGGTCAGTGTGCCAGGGCCGAAGTCGGTGCCCACGTACACCGAGTCGATGTCGATCCAGCGGATCTCCGACTTGGCCTCGGGCAGGAAGAACCCGCCATCGGCCGGATCGAGGAACACCCTGCGCTCCATGTCGAACTCGCGGACGACCTTCGCGTCCGCGCCGCCGCGCGACAGGCTGATCAGCGCGCGGGACTGTTCCGGGCGCAGCACCGCCGCGCCGCCCCACACCCAGTTCTCGTTCTCGTCGGCGGCCACCGCGTCCAGGTCGATCAGCACGTCCCAGTCCGGCGCGTCCTCGGCGTACTCGGCGAACGTGGTGCGCCGCCAGAGGCCGCGCGGATGCTGGGCATCCCGCCAGAAGTTGTAGAGCCAGGGCCCGCGGCGGGATGGGTAGGCGATCTTGGTGTCGGTGTCGAGCATGTCGAGGATGCGTCGCTCCAGGTCGCGGAAGCGATCGGAGTCGGCGAACCGGGCGCGCACGACCGTGTTGTGCGCGCGAGCCCAGTCCAGAGCGCGCTCGCCGGTCACTTCTTCCAGCCAGAGGTAGGGATCGGTCACATTCCGCTCAACGCCGCTCATCCCCACATTGTTGCCGAGCCGCGCGGCGCGGGGTCACCAGGAGTGCGCTACATCGATCACGATGCGCGATCCGCTGCCCGGCCCGGCCAGGGTGGACACCTGGAACGGCAATCGCGCGCGCGTGCCCAATCCGACGTTGGTCTGACCTTCGAAGGAACCGGCCCAGGCCACCTGGCGGAAGGTCCGGTAGTCCCGCACGTCGGCGAGTTCGGCCCGATTCGCGGGGGTGTAGGTGGGGTTGAACGCGTCGTCGTAGGCCGGGGCGTAGACGGCGATGCTCAGGAACGCGCCGCCGCGCAGCGTGACGGGTGCGCCGGAGCCGTCCATGACCACTCGCTCGACGTAGCCGACGTGATAACCGGTCACCGGACCGGCGATGTCGAGTACCAAGCGGTCGAAGCAGTCGTGCCGTCCGGCGCGGATCCCGGTCAGCGGCGTGAGCGTCCGAGCTCGGCTCACCTTGGGTATCGAACCCCAGCCGGAGGCGCACGCCGGGGCGGCGGAAGCCGGGGCGGGGGCGACGAAAAGACCGGCGAGGGTCACGAAGGAGACGAACAGGAGAAGCAAGCGACGCATGGTCGCACCGCCTTCGGGCACAGGAGGGATTGATGTATAACATGCATCGGTCCAGGTGGATGCCTCGTTACCGGTGGGTGAGGGCGAAAAGTGTTGGCGGTCGCGGCAACTCGGTCACGGCACGGCGGCTCGGCGGCCCGGCGTTCGCTGCGCGCCTGTGCTCGCTCGGCGCCAACAGTAGGATCGCTGCTCCAGGCTGGATCCGACCAGGAGGTTCGAGGTTGCCGCCCTTTCTCTGGGAACAGCACTGCTGTCTGCCGCTGTCGCCCGCCGCGCGCATCGGCGACCTCGCGCGCTACCCGGCCGGATCGTATCTGTCGGTGAACGTCGGCTACTCCCGGCAATCGACCGCGGACTCCATGGCGCTGCTGGATCGATTCCGCCGGGATGCCATGGCGGACGGTCGGTTCCGCCTCGTCGAGACCGTGGCGGACATCGGGGCCGCGGACACCATCGCGCTGGCCTTCGATCTGGAGGACGCGGGGCCGCTGGGCGGCGACCTGGACAACGTCGCTCGCTTCTACGACCTCGGCGTGCGGTCGTTGCTGCCCGCCTACAACCACGCCAACGCCGCGGGCTGCGGCTGCCTGGACACCGTGGACACCGGGCTGACCGGTTACGGGCGCGATCTCGTTCACGCGTTGAACGAAGTCGGCATGTTCGCCGACGGTTCGCACTGTTCCCGGCGCACCGGGCTGGAGCTGGCCGAGCTGAGCGTTGTCCCGATGATCTACAGCCACTCCAATTTCGCCGCGCTGTGGGACCACCCGCGCAACATCACCGACGACCAAGCGCGCGCCTGCGCCGCGACCGGCGGTGTCATCGGCATCAACGGCGTCGGCATCTTCCTCGGCCGCAACGCGCCCCACGAGCGCGCCGAGCGGATCGCGGCGATGGCCCGCCACATCGAGTACGGCGTCGAGCTCGTCGGGATCGAACACATCGGCATAGGTTCGGACTACTCCTTCGACGCCGACGACTTCAACGCCGAACTACAGCAGAACCCCGAGGCCTTCTCCGAGGCGTACACCCAATGGGGGCCCCTGCACTGGACTCCGCCCGAAGACCTCCTCGGCCCCTCCGAAGTCCCCACCCTCGACGCGGCCCTCTCCCAGCGTGGCTTCACCTCCGCCGACCGAGCCGCGATCTTCGGTGAAAACTTCCGCCGCGTCGCCCGTCAGGTCTGGCGTAGCTGACGGGTGTGGCCCACGCCTCACTGTGGTGGGGGATGGGTGGGTGAACTACCCGCTGCGGAGTTAGGCTCGGGTCGTGACTTCCCACTACGATGTCGTCGTTCTCGGCGCTGGTCCCGGCGGATACGTCGCCGCTATCCGCGCCGCTCAACTCGGCCTGCGAACAGCGATCGTCGAGCAGAAATACTGGGGTGGTGTGTGCCTCAACGTCGGCTGCATCCCGTCCAAGGCGCTGCTGCGCAACGCCGAGCTCGCCCACATCTTCACCAAGGAGGCGAAGACCTTCGGCATCTCCGGTGAGGTGAACTTCGACTTCGGGGTCGCCTTCGACCGCAGCCGCAAGGTCGCCGACGGCCGGGTCAAGGGCGTCCACTTCCTGATGAAGAAGAACAAGATCGACGAGTTCGACGGCAAGGGCACCTTCACCGGCCCGAACTCGCTCTCGGTCGAGCTCACCAAGGGCGGCACCGAGTCGATCACCTTCGACAACGCGATCATCGCGGCGGGTACCGTCACCAAGCTGCTGCCCGGCACTCAGCTCAGCGCCAACGTGGTCACCTACGAGGAGCAGATCCTCACCCGTGACCTGCCCGGCTCGATCCTCATCGTCGGCGCCGGCGCGATCGGCATGGAGTTCGGCTACGTCCTGAAGAACTACGGCGTCGACGTGCGCATCGTGGAGTTCCTCGATCGCGCGCTGCCGAACGAGGACGCGGACGTCTCCAAGGAGATCACCAAGCAGTACAAGAAGCTCGGCATCACCATCACCACCGGTGCGGCCGTGCAGTCCATCGAGGACGACGGCGCCAAGGTCACCGTCGCGATCAAGGACAACAAGACCGGGTCGATCGAGACCGTCACCGTGGACAAGGTGCTGCAGGCCGTCGGCTTCGCCCCGCGCGTCGACGGCTACGGCCTGGAGACCACGGGCGTCGTGGTCACCGACCGGGGCGCGATCGGGATCGACGACTACATGCGCACCAACGTGCCGCACATCTACGCGATCGGCGACGTCACCGGGAAACTGCAGCTCGCGCACGTCGCGGAGGCCCAAGGCGTGGTCGCGGCCGAGACCATCGCGGGCGCGGAGACCGTTCCCCTCGGCGACTACCGGATGATGCCGCGCGCCACCTTCTGCCAGCCGCAGGTCGCCAGCTTCGGCCTGACCGAGCAGCAGGCCCGTGACGAGGGCTACGACGTGAAGGTCGCGACCTTCCCGTTCACCGCGAACGGCAAGGCCCACGGCCTCGGCGACCCGACCGGTTTCGTCAAGCTCGTCGCCGACGCCAAGTACGGCGAGCTGATCGGCGGGCACCTCATCGGCCCGGACGTCTCCGAACTGCTGCCCGAACTCACCCTCGCGCAGAAGTGGGACCTGACGGTCAACGAGCTGACCCGCAACGTCCACACTCACCCGACGCTCAGCGAGGCCCTCCAGGAAGCCTTCCACGGCTTGGCCGGCCACATGATCAACTTCTGATCCCTTCGCGTCGAAAGGGCGTGCGGTCGATGATCGCACGCCCTTTTTCGCTATCCGGCAAAGGTTTCCGCGCCGGTAGGGCCGTCGGTGGTCGGCATCGGTGCGAGCGTTCTGCTATACAGCGTGCATGTTTCGCAGGTGGCTGATCGGAAGTGTGCCGGTGCTCGTCGTGGTGGTGCTGCTGGGGACGGGCACCTTCTACCTGATGAAGGCGCGCACCTTCCAGTTGGCCGGTCACGTGGTCAGCCGGGTGGACACCGACGCGCGGGTAGTCGCGCTGACCTTGGACGACGGGCCGTCCGATCGCGCGCCCGAGGTGCTGAAAGTCCTCGCCGACGCGCAGGTTCCGGCGACCTTCTACCTGAACGGGCGTGATCTCGCCGAACACCCGGAGTACGGCCGGGCGATCGCCGCGGCGGGCCACGAGATCGGCAATCACACCTATTCGCATCGGCGGATGGTCTTCGTGACGCCCGGCACGGTCCGCGACGAAGTGGAGCGCACGGACACCGAGATCATGCAGACGGGTTACGTGGGCCCGATCACCTTCCGTCCGCCTTACGGCAAGAAGTTGTGGGTGCTGCCGCATTATCTCGCCGAGCACAACCGCGTCACCGTGACCTGGGACGTCGAGCCCGATTCCGGCCGGGCCGGCGTTACCGCGGACGACATCGTCGCCGAGACGCTCGGCAAGGTCCGCCCCGGGTCGATCGTTCTGCTGCATGTCATGCACGGCAACGCGGAGCCCTCGATCGCCGCCATCCCGCGCATCGTCACCGAATTGCGTGCCGCGGGATACCAATTCGTCACGGTGTCCGATCTCATGTCCCGCTGATCCGACCGGCCCGGCGCACTGGCCGTCGTCGACGGCGGTCGATGCGCGGGGCTGCCGGGCGACGGCGGATTTCGCAGCCCGCGCCGACCGCGGAGCCGAGCCGGTCGGCGGCGCGGCGAGGTCCGGTCGGCGGCGCACATCAGCCGCCGCGAGGTGGGGCGGGGTACGGCGTATCCGCTACTGCTACGCGCGCCCACGCGCCGATCCGGTGTCTGTCTCGCCACCCAGTCGTGGGCGCTCTCGGCCCGGCTCGGGTAGCCGGACGGGCCGCCCTGCTTCGCCTTGTGCGGGGCAAGTGGGCTATGCCCGCGCGGCCGCAGGCGCCGATGGAGGCGATGCGCCGGAGCGTCGGTGTTCGTGGCGCAGGATTCGTTCGGCTACCCGGCGGCCGGGAGCATGCCGTAGGCGTGAGTCGGGGTGAACAACACCAAGGCGCGGCGGTCGGTGACCATCGCGTCGCGGTATTCGTCCCAGTCGGGGTGCTCGCCGGTGGCGGTGCGGTAGTAGTCGACGAGTGCGTCGACGGTGGGGTCGTCTGGCTCGGCGGCGACGGGGGTGAGTTCGACCGTGCCTTCGAGGACGGCATACGCGAAGAAATCGTCGCGGGTCACGTGCAGCGCCGCCCACGGGTCTCGGACGAGGTTGTAGTACTTCGCCCGGTCGGCGGTGATGGAGATGCGAATGCGGCCATCCGCGCCGACGACGTGCAGCACGTTGGACAGTTGCGGTCGTCCGTTGCGGCGAATCGTGGTGAGCACGGACCTGCGGTGGTCGCGGGCGAAATCGACTGCGGCGGCGAGTTCCATGCCCGTGTAACCCGTGGTGACGCTGGTCTCTTCCCGTCAGTCGCGGTGGTAGGCGGCCTGCGCCTCGCGCACGCGCGGCATGTTGGTTTCCAGTACCCGGATGAGCGCCTCCAAGCGGTCGGCCACCTCGACACCCAGGTCGGTGAGGGTGTATTCGACCCGGGGCGGAATCGTTTCCTGCACCTCGCGGTGCACCATGCCGTCGCGTTCCAGGGCCTGCAGGGTCTGCGACAGCATGCGCTCGCTGACGCCGTCGACCCGCCGCCGCAAGGCGCTGAACCGGTACGGCCCCTCGCGCAGCGCGACCAGCGCCAGCGTGCCCCAACGACTGGCGACGTTCTGCAGGACCGGCCGCGACGTGCAGTTCCGGGCGAAGACGTCGGCTTCCAGCGTGGGATCGTCGGCGTCCGCCGAGGCAATGCGCTGGGTGGACATACTTCGATAGTACCCAGCTTGACGGCAGTGTCTACAAGGTGCATAGTGCTTACGAATAGTTAGTGCTATTCGAAGATGCGATCTTGGAGGTAGTCATGACCGTCGCGGTGACCGGGGCCAGCGGACAGCTGGGCCGGCTCGTAGTGGACGCGCTGTTGAAGGTGGGATCGACACCGGTCGTGGCGATCGTGCGCGACCCGGCGAAGGTGGCCGACCTGGCCGAACGTGGCGTGGACGTCCGGCAGGCCGACTACGACGACGCGGCCGCGCTGGACCGGGCGCTCGCGGGTGTCGACCGGGTGCTGCTGGTCTCCGGTAACGAGTTCGGCGCGCGCGTGGCGCAGCACACCAACGTCATTCGCGCCGCTGAGCGGGCCGGTGTGGAATTGCTCGCCTACACCAGTATTCCCGGCGCGACCGACAATCCGCTCATTCTCGCGCAGGAACACAAGGGCACCGAAGCGGTGCTCGCCGAATCGGCTGTGCCGCACACAGTGCTGCGCAACGGGTGGTACTGGGAGAACTACCTGGGCGGTCTGGCGCACGCGGTGGAGTCCGGCGTGCTGCACGGCGCGGCGGGTGAAGGTCGCGTGGCGGGCGCGGCGCGGGCAGACTACGCCGAAGCCGCCGCCCGGGTGCTGACCACCGACGGCCACGCGGGCCGGGTATACGAACTCGGCGGCGACGACCGGCTCACCTATGCCGAACTGGCCGAGGCGATCTCGGAGGCATCGGGCAAGCCGGTGCGCTACGAGAACCTTCCGCAGGCCGACTACGCGGCTGGTTTGACCGGGGCGGGATTGCCCGCCCAGTTCGCCGAGGCGCTCGCCGACGCCGACGCCGGTATCGCACAAGGCATCCTCGACGTCCGCTCCGGCGACCTGGCGCGACTGCTCGGTCGCCCGGCGACTCCCGCCGTCGACGTCTTCCGCGCTGCGCTCGCCTGACATCATCCGAGCCGCTCGGACACAACTCAGACCCACTGCACCAATTGGATGATGATCCCGTTCGGATCGCTCATCTGGAAGTACCGCTCGCCCCACTCCTCGGTTTCGATGGGCGTCACGATCGGCACGCCCTCGGCTCGCAGCCGGGCGTATTCGGCATCGATGTCGTCGACGACGAAGACGACGAGCAGGCCTTCGCCCGCGCTGCCCGCCGCGCTCCGCGGTTTGAAGCTCGCCAGTCCGGTGCGCAGGTAGATGACGTTCAGTCCGGCGTCGTCGCGGTCCAGCGAGACGAACCCGTCGGCCGACATCTTCTCCTCGAAGCCGAGGTGCTCGATGAGGAACCGCGCCGAGGCGGCCGGGTCGGGAACGTTGAGCGAGATGGCGGAAGCGGTGATGTGCATGGGCCCTCCTCGGCGGAAAAACTCCGTACTAAGTACACTGTACTTTGTACGGAGTTGATGGGCACTGCGCATTATGAGGTGCGTCACATCGATACCATCGGGGAAGCGAGGCGGTTGAGGAGGCGAGCGATGAGACAGCCGAAGGAGCGCAGCGGCGCCGGTGACCCGGTGCGCACGCTGGAATTGCTGTGGCGGATTCCGTCGGAGCCGGGCACCGGCCGGGGGCCGAAACAGCGCAGCAGCGTCGATGCGGTCGTCGCCGCCGCGATCGAGATCGCCGACGTGGAGGGAATCGCAGCGGTCACGATGCGTGCGGTCGCCAACCGGCTCGGCCTGACTCCCATGGCTACCTACACCTATGTGCCGGGCAAATCCGAACTGATCGACCTGATGCTGGACACGGTGTACGCGCGGATGGAGCGCGCCGACCTCACCGGTCTGCCCTGGCGCGAGCGGGTCGCCCGGATCGCCGCCGAGAACCGCGCCCTGCTGGCCCGTCATCCGTGGGTGGCGTATCTGCCGACCACCCGGCCACCGCTCGGGCCGGGCCTCGCCGCGAAATACGACCACGAGCTGGAGGCCTTCGCGGACCTCGGCCTCGACGACCTGGCGATGGACGCCGCTCTGACCTTCGTGCTCGGCTTCGTCACGTCCGTCGCCCGCATCGCCATCGACAACGCGCGGGCGGCGGCCGACAGCGCCATGTCCGACGGTCAGTGGTGGGAGCGGGCCGCGCCGGTGCTGGCGCAGGTCTTCGACGCGCGGCGGTACCCGCTCGCCGCGCGCGTCGGGACGGCCGCGGGCCAGGCGCACGACGCCGCCTACAGCGCCGACCATGCCTACGAGTTCGGGTTGACGCTGGTGCTGGACGGTCTGGCCCGCCGTATCGAGGGCCGGTCCGACTAGAGGCCGTCGCGTTGGATGCGCAGGGCGGTGATCGTGGCGGCCAGCCCGTCGTATTGGTTGATCAGCAGGACGATCTCGATCAGACTGCGCTCGTCGTAGTGCTTCGCCAGCTCGGCCCAGGTGTCGTCGTCGAGGTCACGGGTCTCCACCAGCTGATCCACGGCGGCCAGCAGCGCGCGGTGCTTGTCCGACCACTCCGCCGCCTCGGGGCCTTTGCGCAGCCGCTCCAGGATTTCGCTCGTCACCCCGGCGCGCCGGCCGAGCCGGATGTGATGGTCCATCTCGTACTCGCACCCGCGCAGATGTGCGACCCGGATGATGACCAGCTCGGACTCGTGGCGGGGCAGCCGCCCGCCTGGCATGAGCTTGCCCGAGAAGTGCAGCCAACCGCGGAACAGGCCGCGGGTGCGGCCCAGCGTGCTGAACAAATGGGCGTCGTGGGTGCCCGCGGCGCGGGAGAGCACCTGCCAGACAACCCAATTGAGCGCCCCGAGTTCCCGGAGCCGTCCGGGCGAGATGCGTGGTTGCAGCGCTGAAACCATGCCGGTTGCCACCTCCGCGTGGTCTGTGCGGCCGGCGTCGGTGCCGACCGAGATGAGAGCCTACTTGGCAGTATCCCGTCCGGCGCGCCACCATTCTTTTGCTTTCCAGTGGTTTTCAGCGGGGTACCCCGTCATCATCAGTACCGGTGCGGGTCGCCGCGGCCGCAGCGCGTTTCCGCGGCGTCAGGTGTGGACAACAGGTCGTCAGGGGAAAAGATGCTGGTGAGGATCAGGCCGGGAGCGGAGCTGTCCGGCGCTGAGCGGGAATTCGTCGCGTGCCTGAGGTCGTATCCGACGACCGGCCTCGCCGTGATAGATCTCGAGGCGGACAACCGGCGTGTCGACGCGGTGGTGTGGACCCCGCGCGGGTTGACCGTGCTGGAGGTGCACGGGTTCCAGCGCAGGCAGAGCGGCATCCTGAGCACACCGGCCGAAGGGCCGTGGACGATCAGCGACGCGCCGGTGGAGCTGGACGACCCGGAGAACGGAAGCCCCGCCGAGCGCGTGGAACACGGCATCTACGCGGTCAAGCACATGCTCCAGCGCGCGTTGCAGGACCCGGGACACATCAGCGGCGCCGTCGTGCTCGTCCCCTTCCGCGGCGCCGTGGTGCGCCCGGCGCGCACGAATCTGCGTCCGGGGTTGGACGTGGTCGTCGGGAATGTCACCGACGCGACCGAACTACGCATCTACCTGGAGGGTTTCTCCGCGGGACCGCGCGACTGGACCGCGGACCGGGTGATCGGCGCGTGCGGCGCGCTCGGCCTGGCGGAAATCGCGCCGTCCCGCGCGGAGCTCCTCGAGGCGGGCTTCGAGGAGAACGCGCCGGAACCGGTCACCACCATCCCGCGCACACCGAAGCCGCGAGTCGAGCCGACGGCGGGCGTCGCGACGAAAAGCCAGGCCTATGCGGGCTGGTCCGTCATCGTGATCGCCGTTGTCGGGGTCCTGTTCGTGCTCGGCGTGATCGCCACCGCGTTGGCGCACGACTCGGCCCAGCCGATCCCGGCGACCGGCACGACGAGTCCGACGCCGTCGCCGCCGGCGTACCGGCCCACCCAGTGCTACCCCTTCCAGCAGCACTGCTGAACGGTCAATCCCGCACGGCGCGGCCCAGTTTGGTCAGGCGCATGGCGTACTGCGCTCGGGCCAGCACATGCGTTCGCGAGGTGTCGATATGGGCGGTGAGCGTCGCCAACGCCGCGTCCACCGCCCCGGACACCAGGTGTTCGGCGATCGCGATGTGCTCGGCGGTCATCGTGGCGATGCGTTCCGGAGTCGGCATGTCCAGCGTGCGCACCGGACGCACCCGGACGTGCACGGCGGTGAGCGCGTCGGCGAGCGCGGCGTTGCCCGCGGCTGTGAGCAGGGTGGTGTGGAAGTGTTCGTCGGCGGCCACCAGCGCGGGGCCCGGTTCGGGTGGGGCGTCGCGCAGTGCGCGCCAAGTGTCGAGTTCCGTGCGCACGAGATCCAGATCGTGCGTGGGCGCCTCGCCGGGCGGGGCCACGCGTTGCATGCCCCTGGCTTCCAGTACGAGCCGCAACTCGTAGAGGTGATCGAGTTCGTCGAGCCGGGGACGGTACGGGTAGAGGCCGTCGGCGAGCCGCTCGACCAGTCCGTCCGCTTGCAGTCGCGCCAGCGCCTCGCGCACCGGCGTGCGCGACACGCCGTACGCCTCGGCGAGGCGTTCTTCGCCGAGCCGTTCGGTCGGCACGATGGCTCCGGTGGCCAGATCCCGGCGCAACGAGTCGTACACCTGCTCGCGCAACGGAATCCGGCCCCTGTCGCGGGCCACGGCGGCGCTCAGATCGCCATCGCCGAGCGGACTTCGCGCTCGGCGCCCGCCCCACCCGCGCCCGTGGAGGTCACCCGGCCCGATCGCAACACGTAGTAGCGCTGCGCCGCCTGCAATGCGAAGCCGATGTGCTGTTCGACCAGCAGCACGCTCAGCCCGCCGCGCCGGGTGAGATCGATGATGGTGCGCTCGATCTCGGCGACCACCGACGGCTGGATACCCTCGGTCGGCTCGTCCAGGATGAGCAGCTTCGGCTCGGTGATCAGCGCCCGCGCGATGGCGAGTTGCTGGCGCTGGCCACCGGACAGCAGGCCCGCCTTCCGGGTGAGCAGCTCGCGCAGCGCGGGAAACAGGTCCAGCGATTCATCGATCAGCGCCTTGCCCCGTTTGCGGCCGTCGGCGACCACTTGCAGATTCTCCGCCGTGGTCAGTTGCGGGAAACTTTGCTGTCCCTGCGGCACATACGCGATCCCGCGGCGCACCCGGCGCGACGGCGACAGTTTGGTGATGGTCTCCCCGTCGAACTCGATCCGGCCCGACTTCGTGCCGATCAGCCCGACGGCGGTGCGCAGCAACGTGGTCTTCCCCGCGCCGTTGTGCCCCATGATGGCGACCACGCTGTCGTCCGGGACGGTCACCGAGACGCCGTGGATCACCTCGGTGCGGCCGTAACCGGAGTGGATATCGGTGAGTTCAAGCATCACTGTCCCCTTTCTGGGGTGACTCCGGGCTCGGCGCGATCGACGCGTCCTCCAGCTCGGTCCCGACGGCCGCTGCGGTGCCGAGGTAGACCTCCTGGACTTTCGGGTCCGCCTGCACCTGTTCGACGGTTCCCTCGCTGAGCACCTTGCCGCCGGCCAGGACGGTGACCGAGGTGGCGAAGGCGCGCATGAAATCCATGTCGTGCTCGACCACGACGACCACCCGGTCGCCGCCGATGCGGCGTAACAGATTGCCGGTTTCCTCGCGCTCCTCGGCGCTCATCCCGGCGACCGGTTCGTCCAACAGCAGCACCGACGCGTTCTGCACCAGAAGCATGCCGATCTCCAGCCATTGCTTCTGCCCGTGTGCGAGCACCCCTGCGGGTTTGTCGCGCAGGTCGGCAAGGCCGGTGGTCTCCAGCGCCTCCTCGATCGCGGGCAGCACCGTCTTGCGGCGGCGCAGCATGGTGAGCGCCGAACGGCCGGCGCCCGCGGCGATGTCGAGGTTCTGCAGCACGCTGAGCTGCTCGAACACGCTCGCGGTCTGGAACGTTCTTCCGACACCGAGCCGGGCGATCCGGTGTACCTTCTGGCCGAGCAATTCCACACCGGTCTTCTGCGCGGAGCCGGTCGCCGGGACCAGTCCGGTGATCGCGTCGATGAGCGTCGTCTTGCCCGCCCCGTTGGGGCCGATGAGGAAGCGCAGATCGCCCTGCAACACCGTCAGATCGACGTCGGTGACGGCCTTGAAACCGTCGAAACTCACCGAGAGACCGCGGATCTCGAGGTACTCGCTGGACATTCCGGCGTTGCCGCCGAGCTTCGGTTCGTGCGTCGTCTCGGTCATCGCGATTCCACCTTTTCCGTCGCGGATTCCGGCAGCGCCTCGACCACCACCGTCGCGGGTGCGGGCGCGGAACGCCTGTTGTCCAGCAGGCCTTTCAGCATCGGCCACAATCCGGCCAGACCCGCCGGAACGAAACCGACCACCACGATGAACAGCACGCCTTGCAGATACGTCCACCCCGAGGGGAACTCCTCCGACAGCGCCGTCTGCGCCCACGCCACGCCGATCGCGCCGAGCACCGGCCCGAGCAGCGTGGTCCGGCCGCCGATCGCGACGCCGATGAGGAACGCGATGGACGGGACGACGCCGATGTCGGCGGGGGAGATGATGCCGACGATCGGGGTGAACAGGGCGCCTGCGATGCCCGCGAAGAACGCGGCGACCACGTAGGCGACGATCTTGACGTTCGCCGGATCGTAGCCCAGGAAACGTACCCGTTCCTCCTGATCGCGCACCGCGACGAGCAACTCGCCGTAGCGGCTGTGCATCAACTGCCGCACCAGCGCGACCACCACCAGCAGCGCGGCCGCGGCGAAGAAGAACAGCATGCGCCGGTTGACCGGGTCGGACAGCTTGAACCCGAAGAACGCGCGGAAATCCGACAGGCCGGTGAACCCGCCGATGCTCTGCTGACCGGTCAGCAGGATGGCCAGCGCGGCGGCCAGCGCCTGACTGAGGATGGCGAAGTAGGCGCCCTTCACGCGGCGCTTGAAGACGCCGTAGCCCAGCACCGCGGCGATCAGAGCGGGCAGCACGAGGATGCCGATCAGCGCAACCGGAGCCGACGCGAACGGCTTCCAGAACGAAGGCAATTCGCGAATGCCCGCGATCTCCATGAACTCCGGCACGTCGTTGCCCAGCCGGGCGGCGTCGGCCATCTGCAGGTGCATAGCCATGATGTAGGCGCCGATGCCGAAGAACACACCTTGTCCCAGGGTGAGCATTCCGCCTCGGCCCCAAGCCAATCCGATGCCGACCGCGACGATCGCGAAGCACAGGAACTTCGCAAGCAGGTTGAGCCGGAAATCGCTGAGCAGGGCGGGCGCGACCGCGAACAACAGAACGGCGGCGACGGCGAATCCGGCCAGCGCGCCGAGCGAGGAGTGCGCGCGCCACCGTTGTATCAGCGTGGTCATGCCAGGCTCCTTGTCCGGACGGTGAACAGACCCTGCGGGCGGACCTGCAGGAAGATCACGATGACGACGAAGACGATGACCTTCGCGATGGACGCGGTGGTCGAGTATTCGATGTAGGAATTGAGCAGCCCGAGCGCGAACGCCGCGATCACCGTGCCTTTGATCTGACCGAGCCCGCCGATGACCACCACGAGGAACGCGTCGATCAGGTAACTCTGGCCGATGGTCGGGCTGGTCGAGCCGATCAGCGTCAGCGCCACACCGGCCACGCCCGCCAGGCCCGAGCCGATGAAGAACGTGCTGATATCCGTGAAACGACTGGATACGCCGGACGTTTCGGCCAGGCCGCGATTCTGCACCACCGCTCGGATACGGCGGCCCAGCGGCGTCGTCTTGAGCACCGCGGCCAGCGCGGTCACCGCGACCACCGCGAGGACCAGGATGAAGATTCTCGTCTTCGGCACCACCGCGCCCAGGATCGTGACGCCGCCGCTGAGCCATTCCGGCGCGATCACGTTCTTGGCGGGTGCGCCGAAGATGTCGCGGGCCAATTGTTGCAGCACCAGGCCGACACCGAAGGTGACCAGCAGGGTGTCCAGCGGCCGGTCGTACATCCAGCGGATCAGGCCCATCTCCAACGCGGCGCCCAACAGTCCGCCGACGAGGAAACCGATCAGCAAGGAGACGACGAGCGAGACGCCCGCCGACGAGATCACTTTTTGCACAACATAAGTGGTGTAACAACCAGCCATGATGAACTCGCCGTGCGCCATGTTGATCACGCCCATCTGACCGAACGTCAGCGAGAGACCGAGTGCGGCGAGCAAAAGAATGGATCCCAGACTCAGCCCGGTGAAGAGCTGTCCGATCACAACATCCATGGGGAAGGCTCCTGTGTTGGATTTGCCGCGACTTCGTCGCGGCGTGTTCGCGGCCCCCTTGTGGCTCGCGTTTGCGCGACCGCCGCTTGCTCCTTCGTCGCGTGCGCGGCGGCCGCGCAAACGCGAGCCGGGCCGCGAACGGCGCATGCTCGGTCTCGCTTCGCTCGAAACCTGGAGCTGAGGTGCGCTGGGCGCGTTCGGTGTGCGCCGGAGGATCTGGTGTTCGCCTACCAGTGGCTCTCTTCGTTCACCTCCGTGGCTAGCGCGGTGCGCGTTGAGCGCTTGTGACCAGGGACCGAAGCTGTGCCGGAAGCGGTATGGCCGGAAGCGGTATGGCCGCAAGCGGCATGCGCGGAATCGGTGGCCGTGCCCTGCGGCTAGTTGCCGCAGGGCCTGCGATGCCTGCGCCGGTCCGATGCTGTCCGCGGCCCCCCTCATTACGCGCTCCGCGTGACCGCCGTCGCGACTGTGTCGCCGGGCGGGCACCGGTAGCTGGGCCGCGGACAGCCGCGGACTACTTCAGGCCCTTGGCCCAGTCGTAGGACTTCAGGTAGGGGTCCGGCGTCACGGCCTTGCCGGAGTCCCACACGGTGTAGATCAGGCCGTCGGGGCGGATCTCGCCGATACGGGCGGTCTTGGTGATGTGGTGGTTGGCGCCGTTGATGGTGACCAGGCCCTCGGGCGCGTCGAAGGTCACGCCGTCGGCGGCGGCCTGGATGTCCTCGACCTTGAACGATTTCGCCTTCTCGACGGTGTTCTTCCACAGGTAGACCGACGCGTAGGCGGCTTCCATCGGGTCCGAGGTCGGCTTGTCGGCGCCGAAGGCGGCCTTGTAGTCGGCGACGAACTTCCGGTTCACCGGGCTGTCGACGGTCTGGTAGTAGTTCCACGCGGTGAGCTGGCCTGCGATGTTCTGCGCGCCGATGCCCGCCACTTCCTCTTCGGCGATCGAGACCGAGACCACCGGCATCTCGGCGGCTTTCAGGCCCGCGTTGGTGTACTCGCGGAAGAACGCGACGTTGGAGTCACCGTTGAGAGTGTTGAACACCGCGCCCGCCTTCGCGGCGCGAACCTTGTTCACGATGGTGGAGAAATCGGTGGAGCCGAGCGGGGTGTAGTCCTCGCCCTTGATCTCGATGCCGTTGGCGGCGGCGTACGCCTTGATCTCGCGATTGGCGGTCTGCGGGAAGACGTAGTCACTGCCCACAAGGTAGAGGGAGGTGATGCCCTTCTGCTTCAGGTAGTCCAGGGCCGGGACGATCTGCTGGTTGGTGGTGGCGCCGGTGTAGAAGATGTTCTTGCTGTCCTCCAGGCCCTCGTACTGCACCGGGTAGTAGAGCAGCGAGTTCAGGCTCTCGAACTTCGGCTTCATCGCCTTGCGGCTCGATGAGGTCCAGCCACCGAACACCGCGGCGACGCAGTCGGAGCTGATCAGCTTCTCGGCCTTCTCCGCGAAGGTCTTCGGGTCCGAGGCGCCGTCCTCTAGCACCAGGTCGATCTTCTTGCCGAGCACGCCGCCCGCGGCGTTGATCTGGTCGACCGCGAGCTTGGTCGAGTTGGCGACGGTGACCTCGGAGATGGCCATCGTGCCGGACAGGGAGTGCAGTGAACCGACCTTGATCGTGTCCTTCGACGTGTCGACGCAGGACGCGGCGCCCGAGCCGGTGGTCGAGGCGTCGTCCTTCGCGCCGCAGGCGGTCAGCAACAGGCCGGCGAGCGCGACCGCGGTGGGTACCGCCATCGCTCGCACCAAACGCCCGGAGCGATGGGTGGCACGGAAACTTGGCATGGGGCGAGCCCTTTCCTCATCAGGTATCGCGGCGGCGTCGGCAGGACGCCGCGTCGAACACCGCCGTCTTCGCCCCGCTCACGGCTGTAGACGGGGCTGTATACAACGGCTGTATTCGTGAAGGAACGGTAGACAGGAGTTGTTGCGCCGGAATATCTCTCGATGACAAGTCCGTTTCGTCTGTTTCGCCGATGTGAACCTTTCCTGTGAACGGATGGTGAACAGTTGTGAGATCCCGGCAAACCCGCTGGCCGGGGCGGATGTGGCTACGGTTGCGTAGCGTCGCCGCGATACGGCACGCTTCGATTCGTACGACGTCTGAACCGTCCCATGCCGCGGCGGCGGGCCGCGGACTCGAGTCGAGGAGGACCAGGTGGGCCACTACAAGGCGAACCTGAGGGATATCGAGTTCAACCTGTTCGAAGTGCTCGAGCTGAACAAGCTGCTCGATACCGGGGCCTACGGCGACCTCGATTCCGACACCGTCCGGGAGATCCTGTCCGAGGTGAAGCGCTTGGCCGAGGGGCCGGTAGCGGACTCCTTCGCGGCGGCCGACCGCGATCCGGTCGTCTACGACTCCGCCACTTTCTCGATCTCTGTTCCGGAGCCGCTCCGTAGGACCGTCGCCGCCGTGCGCGACGCGGACTGGAGCAGGCTCGGCATGCCGGAGGGCATGGGCGGCACCCCGGCCCCCGCGACGCTGGTCTGGTCGGTCGCCGAGATGATCACCTGCGCCAATCCGTCGGCGTCGTTCTTCAACATGGGCCCGGTCATGTCGTCCGTGCTGTTCGAGGTCGGCACCGAGCAGCAGCGGCACTGGGCCACGCTCGGATTCGAGAAGGGCTGGCAGGGCACCATGGTGCTGACCGAGCCCGACGCCGGTTCCGACGTCGGCGCCGGGCGCACCAAGGCGATCAGGCAAGAGGACGGCTCCTGGCACATCGAGGGTGTCAAGCGCTTCATCTCCGGCGCGGAAGTCGGTGACACCGCCGAGAACGTCTTCCATCTGGTGCTGGCCCGTCCCGAGGGCGCCGGGCCGGGCACCAAGGGGCTGTCGCTGTTCTACGTGCCCAAGTTCCTCTTCGACCCCGAGACTTTGGCACTCGGCGACCGCAACGGCGTGTACGTCACCGGGGTCGAGCACAAGATGGGCCTGAAGTCCTCGCCCACCTGCGAGTTGACCTTCGGCGGCCACGGCACGCCCGCCAAGGGCTGGCTGGTCGGTGACGTGCACAACGGCATCGCGCAGATGTTCCAGGTGATCGAGAACGCGCGCATGATGGTCGGCGTCAAATCCTCCGGCACCCTGTCGACCGGTTACCTCAACGCGCTGACCTACGCCAAGGAGCGCGTTCAGGGCGCGGATCTGACGCAGATGACCGACAAGGCCGCGCCGCGTGTGGCCATCACCCAGCACCCGGACGTCCGACGTTCGCTGGCCATGCAGAAGGCGTACGCGGAGGGTTTGCGGGCGGTGTATCTGTACACCGCCGCCCATCAGAACGCCGATGTGGCGCAGCTCGTTTCGGGCGCCGACCCCGAGCTGGCGCACCGGGTGAGCGATCTGCTGCTGCCGATCGTCAAGGGAGTCGGTTCGGAGCGGGCCTACCAGTACCTGACGGAATCGTTGCAGACCTTGGGCGGATCCGGTTATCTCCAGGACTACCCGATCGAGCAGTACATCCGGGACGCGAAGATCGACTCGCTGTACGAGGGCACCACCGCCATCCAGGCGCAGGACTTCTTCTTCCGCAAGGTCATTCGCGACCAAGGTGTGGCGCTCGGCCACGTCAACGCGCGGATCGCGGCGTTCCTGGACGCCAAGACCGGGCGGTTCGACACCGAACGCGAACTACTGCGCACGGCCGCCGAGGACGTACAGGCCATGGCCGCCTCGCTCACCGGCTTCCTGATGGCCGCCCAGCAGCGGCCCACCGAGTTGTACAAGGTGGGTCTTGGTTCGGTGCGTTTCCTGCTGGCGGTCGGCGATCTGCTCATCGGCTGGCGGCTGCTGGTCCAGGCGGAGATCGCGGCCGCCGCGCTGGCCGCCGACGCACCGGAGAAGGACCGCGCTTTCTACGCCGGAAAAGTCGCCGTCGCGAGCTTTTTCGTCAAGAACGTGCTGCCGACGCTGAGCGCGGTGCGCGGAATCGTCGCGACGCTGGACAACGACATCATGAACCTCGAAGAAAGTGCGTTCTAATCGGCCGCGACTTTGTCGCGGCGTGTTCGCGGCCCTCTTGTGGCTCGCGTTTGCGCAGCCGCCGCTTGCTCCTTCGTCGCCTACGCGACGGCCCCGCAAACGCGAGCCGGGCCGCGAACGGCGCATGCTCGGTCTCGCTTCGCTCGAAAGACATAGTTGCGGTGCGCTGGGCGCGTCGAGTCTCGGGCCTCGGCATCGAGTGCGCTGTTCGGGCGGGTGATGTCGGTCGCGGCGGGTTCAGGGTTCGGGCTGGGACAGGAGTTTGAGCACCACGGGACGGGACAGGGTGCCGGAGACCTGACGAGCGAGGTGGTTGGCGCTCGCGCCCGCGGCGTGGGCGGCGCGTAGGGCGGTAGCGAGTTCTTCGCGGGCGGCGTCGGCGGCGGCTTGGGCGTCGCGGAGACGCTGGGCGGCTCGGTCGACTCCGGACGGCTCGTCGTCGTCGGTCAAGTCATTGACCAGCTCGACCTCGGGCAGGCGTGCTTCCCGTTCGCCGGGGGCCGCGTCGCGGCGCATCGCCGCCCTGGCGAACTCCATCAGGAACGCGCGGGTGGCGTTCCCATCCTCCGCGGCGGCCTCGCCGAGCAGCAGTTTGGTGGTCTGCGGAACGGCGAGTGACCAATTGGCCAGGCCGCACAGGGCCAGCAGCAGGCGGCCCGCGTTCGCGGAGTCCACGTCGAACTGTTCCTGCGCGCGATCGAATTTGCGCACGTAGTGCGCGGCGCGCCAGCCGTCGATGTCGTGCGCGTCGGCGCCGCGATGCAGTGCCTCCCAGAGCATCAGGCGCAGTAGCTGGGGGTTGTCCCGGTGGTAGTCGTACAGCTTGCCGACGTACGCGCCGGGTTCGGTGTCGGCCAGCGGCTTCACCACGTCGATGAACTCGCGCAGGGTGTCGATCAGGATGACGTCGAACAGCTTGTCCTTGCTGCCGAACAGTCCGTAGATGCGTTCCTTGTTGACACCCGCCGCGTCCGCGATCCGGTCGACCCGCGCGCCGGCCAGCCCGTGCTGCGCGAACTCGTCGCGGGCGGCGCGCAACAGGGCCTGCCTGGTCGCGTCACTGCGTTTCATCGTGGCGGTCATGACGGACACTTTACCATTCCATTAAACCAACTATTTGGTTGACAACGCGGCTCGCCAGGGCCTACCTTCGACCCATGGCAATGCCCACTCTTCAGTCCGTGGCTCCGGTCCGGACGCGCACCCGAGTCGTCTCGTCGCGTGCCCACACCGGGCGCACCCTGCCCTTCTTCGTCTTGTCCGCACTGCTGGCGACCGGCCAGATGTACGTTCCGATCCCACTTTTCACCGCTATGCGGGCCGACTGGAGCGTCGGTCCCGCCGTGATGACCTGGATCATCAGCGCGTTCGCCTTCGGCTACGCCGGCGGCTTCGTCCTGTTCGGGCCGCTGTCGGATCGCTATGGGCACCGCCGGGTGCTCGTCACCGGGATGCTGGTGGCCGCAGCGGTCACACTGTTGACCGGTTTGGCGTTCAGCGCTCCACTGGCCGTCGGCCTGCGGGTGGCGCAGGGGCTGGTGGTCGGCTCGATCCCGCCCGCGATCATGGCCTACGTGGCGACCCGCATCGCTCCCGCACACCGTGCCGTGGCCACCATGTCCGTGGCCACGTCGTTCCTCGCGGCGACGGTGGTCGCGCAGATCGTGTCGCAGTGGATGGTGGCCGCATTGCCGTGGCGCACCGTGTTCGTCGCCTCCGCGGTCGCTTTCGCCGTGCTCGCGCTGGTGTTGCGGTCCGCGCTGCTGGCCGACGCGCCCACCGGCCGGGGCAAGCCGCTGCGGCACAGCTACGCCGCCATTCCGGCGGTGCTGCGCATCCGGGCGCTGGTGCCGATGCTGATCGCGGGCGCGATGAGCATGGCGGTGATGGTCGGGGTGTACACCGGCCTCGAACTGACCGGAGTGGTTCGAGGCGCGGGCGAACTACTCGCGCTGCGTGCGGGCGCGCTGCCGGTGATGGTGGCGCTTCCCCTGCTCGCGGTGCCGCTGGCCCGGCTGTCCAAGCACGGTCAGATCGCGCTGGGCGTGCTGATCGCCGCCGCGGCGATGGTGGTCGCGACCTTCGAGGGAACTCACCCGGCCGTGCTGGCCGTCCTGCTCGCCGTTCTGGTCGGCGGACTGGGCATCATCGCGCCGGCCGTGCTGCAGAGCGCGGGTGAACTGGGCGGTGAATCCCGCGCGGCCGCGATGTCCGTCGCGATGTTCTCCTTCTACGTGGGCGCGACCATCGGCCCGCTGGTCGCTGCCGCCGCGGCGCCCCACGGCTTCGCGACCCTCGCCTGGACGCTGGCCCTGTTGCTCGTCGCCGCACTGGGTATGACGGGGATCGGTCTCCGCATGCAGAGGTCGACGGCCGCCTGAGCGAACAGGATGTCCGGCCGGTATCGGTGCTCCGATACCGGCCGGATGTTCGTTCAGGGACGGTGCCGCAACGAAATCACCTGAGCTGTCAGCATTTTTTCGGGCTCCGGACCATTCCAGACCACTTCGATTTCGGTGTCGTGATATTCCCGGGCCACGTCGCGCAGCATCGCGACCGCCGCGGCGCGCGCCTGCTCCGGCGCGGCGTCAGCGGCGATCTGCGCCAGCCGACCGCAGAGCATCCCGCCCCGCGTGTCCAGGACGCTGTGCCGCCAACCTTCCGGCGTCGCGATCAGCACGATCGACGCGGGCATGGGGTACCGCGAATCACCGGCCATAGCGACAACCTACGGAACCGGTGGGACTACTTCAGCACGTACGGCGATACGGAGCTGCGGTGTTCGCTGATGTCGAGCACTTTGCCCAGGGGTGGGAAGGCGCGCTGCGGGCAATTGGCGCGTTCGCAGACTCGGCAGCCCGCACCGATCGGCGTCGGCTGCACTTCGTCGAGATCGATGCCGTCGGCGTAGATCACGCGGGCCGCGTGCCGCAATTCGCAGCCGAGACCGATGGCGAAGGTTTTGCTCGGCTGGCCGAAGCGGGTGGCGCGGCGTTCCACCGTGCGCGCCACCCAGAGGTATTTGCGGCCGTCGGGCATCTGCGCGATCTGGGTCATGATCTTGCCCGGGTAGGCGAAGGTCTCGTAGACGTTCCACAGCGGGCACGTGCCGCCGCTGGCGGAGAAGTGGAAACCGGTGGCGGACTGGCGCTTGGACATGTTGCCCGCCCGGTCCACCCGCACGAACGAGAACGGCACGCCGCGCAGCGACGGCCGTTGCAGCGTGGAAAGCCGGTGGCAGATGGTCTCGTAGCTCTGCGTGAAGAACGCCGACAGCCGCTCGATGTCGTAGCGGAAGTCCTCGGCGACCTCGTGGAAATGCGTGTACGGCAGCACCGTCGCCGCGGCGAAGTAGTTGGCCAGCCCCAGCATGGCCAGCTTGCGGGCGTCCTCGGAGGCGAAATTGCCTTCCTCGACCAGCTTCTCCAGCAGCTCGCCGCACTCGAAGTAGGCCAGCTCGGCGGCCAGTTTGAAGGTTCGCTGCCCGCCGGACAGGTGCGGCGCGATCTCCAGGGTGCGGGTCTGCGGGTCGTAGCGGTGCAGCACGCCTTCGCCGAGGTCGATGCGCTCGATGATCCGTACGTCGTGGGCGCGCAGGATCCTGGCGATCTCGCTGTTCACGTCGCCGCCGTGGAAACGGATGCGGGCGGTGAGATCCTCGGCGGCGGTGTCCAGCTCGTGGATGTAGTTCTGGCGCTGGTAGAAGTAGTCGCGCACCTCCTCGTGCGGCTTGCTGATCGCGCCGCTGCCCGCGCCGTCGGCGAACCGGTCCTCGGTGGCGGCGGCCAGCTGGGCGGAAGTGTTGCGGTAGCGGTTGTGCATGTTGACCAGCGCGCGGGCCATGCTCGGGTGCGCCGAGACGATGTCCGCGATCTCCTGGGCGTCGGCCTCGATGCCCAGCTCCTCGTCCATCACGACCTCTTGCAGTTCCGCGATGAGCCGGGTGTCGTCCTGAGCGGAGAAGAAGGTCGTGTCGACGCCGAACACGTCGCTGATCTTCAGCAGCACCGGCACGGTGAGCGGGCGCACGTCGTGCTCGATCTGGTTCAGGTAACTCGCCGAGATCTCCAGCTGCTGGGCCAGCGAGACCTGGCTCAGTCCGCGTTCGGTCCGCAGTTGACGCAGCCGAGCGCCGACGTAAGTCTTGGCCATGCGTCCAGCTTATGGGTGCTTTCGCATCCGTGCCAATTTCCGATTAACACTCCTCGCGGATAGGTGTCGTACCCGGCGGCTACCGTCGGCAGGGTGTTGTTCTCGGATGTCGTGCTGGCCTCGGAGACCGTGCGGGCGACCAGGTCGCGCAAGACGAAGATCGCGACGCTCGCCGCGCTGCTGACCGCGGCCGCGCCGGAGGAGCTCGTGCCCGTGGTCGCCTGGGCGTCCGGCGAACTGGCACAGGGGCGGATCGGTACGGGGTGGCGCACGCTCACCGCGCTCGACCACGCGCCCGCGCCGGTGCCCACGCTCACCGTGTCGGCGGTGCACGCGGCGCTCAGCGAGCTGGCCGTTGTCTCCGGCGCCGGTTCCGCGGCCAGGCGCAAGGAGCTGCTCGCGGCGCTGTGGTCCGCGGCGACGGCGAACGAGCAGGGCTTCCTGGTACGCCTGCTCACCGGGGAACTGCGCCAAGGGGCGCTCACCGCCCTGGTCGCCGAAGCCGTGGCGGTCGCCGCGGACGTGCCGCCCGATGCGGTGCGCCGGGCGTACATGTTGTCGGGCCGCCTGCCGGTCACCGCCGTCGCGGCGCTCACCGGCGGGGCCGCGGCGCTCGCGGAGTTCCGGCTCGAAGTCGGTCGTCCGATCCAGCCCATGCTCGCCTCGCCCGGTGCGACGCTGGACGAGGCGCTGCTCGAGTTCCGTGGCGAGGTGAGCGTCGAGCACAAACTGGACGGCGCGCGCATTCAGGTGCACCGGGACGGCGACCGGGTCCGGATCTTCACCAGGACGCTGCGCGAGATCACCGCAGGCGTTCCGGAACTCGTCGAGCTGGTCGCGGGCCTGGACTGCACGAGCGTCGTGCTGGACGGGGAGACGCTGGCGCTCACCGACGCCGGACGGCCGCGTCCGTTCCAGGAGACCATGAGCCGGTTCGCCGAGGTGAGCTCCACCAGGGAGCTGCTGCTGCATCCGTACTTCTTCGACTGTCTGCACCTGGACGGGCAGGACCTGCTCGACGCTCCGCTGTCCGAGCGGCGCGCCGCGCTGACGAAGGTGGCCGCCGAGCACACCATCCCGGCGCTGCTGCGGCCGGATGCCGATGCGGCCGCGGAATACTTCGACGCCGCGCTGGCCGCGGGGCACGAGGGCGTCATGGTCAAGTCGTTGACCGCGCCGTACGCGGCGGGCAGGCGGGGCCGGGCCTGGCAGAAGATCAAGCCGACGCACACCCTCGACCTGGTCGTGCTCGGCGCGGAATGGGGCTACGGCCGCCGCACGGGCTATCTGTCGAACCTGCATCTCGGCGCGCGCGACCCGGAGGGCGGCGAGCCGGTCATGGTGGGCAAGACCTTCAAAGGACTCACCGACGCGCTGTTGCGGTGGCAGACCGACGAATTCCCCCGCCACGAGCGCTCGCGCGATCAGCACACCGTGTACCTGCGGCCGGAACTCGTCGTCGAGATCGCGCTGGACGGCGTGCAGGTCAGTTCCCGCTACCCCGGCGGTGTCGCTCTGCGTTTCGCTCGTGTGGTGCGGTATCGCCCCGACAAAGAACCCGCCGACGCGGACACCATCGATACCATTCGGGCACTACTGCCGTGATGTGAAGCGTGGTCGCTCCCGCGCCGGGCGCGTGTCGGGCGTGCCGAGCACGTCGAGCCACTGTAAGTATGGGCAGCGCAAGGTTCCGGATGGCCCCCACAACGCAGTGGTCCGGCCGGTTCGTGCTTCCGGACAAGGAATCGGCGGGCGGGTGGGATGATGCGAAAATCGCTGTGCGGACGGTATGTCCTGCTGTTGGCGGCACTCCTGGGCGCCTTGGCGGTGAGTGCGGTCGGTACGCCCGTGCGGGCGAATCCGATCGAGCAGTTCCTCACGCCGTCGCGCGAGTATCCGGGAATCCTGCCCACGCCGCTGGACGATCCCTTCTACACGCCGCCGCCGGGCTTCGAGAGCCTGCCTCCGGGAGCGATTCTCGCGTCCCGTGCGGGCGGAACGGGCCTGACCGCGTTCCCGTTGCGGTCGACCGAACTGTTGATCCGGTCCACCGATTCGAAGGACCTGCCGGTGCCCGTGGTCGCGACATTGCTCGTGCCGCAGGCCCCGTGGAACGGACCGGGGCCGCGTCCGGTGCTGTCGTTCAATGCCGCGATCGACTCGCTCGGGCATCGGTGCGCACCGTCCTACAAACTCAGGAACGAGCCGACAGCCGAGTTCTGGGCCGCCCAGATTCCGCTGTCCAAGGGCTACGCCGTGCTCGTGCCCGACCATCAGGGCCCGCGGCAGGCGTACGCGGCGGGACTGATGGCCGGGCACGCGGTGCTCGACTCGATCCGGGCGGTGGTTAACACGCCGGAGTTCGGGTTGCGACCGGAAGCGCCGACCGTGGTCACCGGATACTCCGGCGGCGCCATCGCGAGCGGATGGGCCGCACAACTGGCCCCGCGATACGCGCCCGAGCTGAATCTGGTGGGTGCGGCGTTCGGCGGTGTCCCCGCCGACTTCGACATGCTGCTGTCCACCATGAACGGACGCAACGCCGCGTCCGGAGTCTTCCTGGCCGCCACCCTCGGACTGGCGCGAGAGTACCCCGAGCTGCTCGGCCTGATGAACGACGACGGCTGGCGGCTGGCTCAGGTCGGCAAGGACCTGTGCATGACCGCGGAGGAGTTCGGCGGCGCCGTGGCGCCCATTCCGGTGCAGGCGCTCACCCATGCCGCCGCGCCCACCGACCTGCCGATGGTGAGGGAGATCCTGGCCGCCAATCGGCTGGGTGCGAGCGCGCCGACGGTGCCGGTGTTCCTGTATCACGCCACGCACGATCCGTGGGTGCCGCTGGCCGGCGCGGAGAAGCTCTACGCGGACTGGTGTGGCGCCGGAACGCAGGTGGATTTCCAGGTCCATTTCGGCGAGCACTTCCTCGTCGGACTCAGCGGCATCCCCGGCGCCAACTCGTGGATCGATGACCGGTTCGCCGGTCGGCCCGTCGCCCCACACTGCACCCGGACCGGCTGACCTGGACGGATCAGACTAGTGCACGGAGGCCGGACGAAGTTCCGGTAACCGGCATGACTGTGCCGTCCGGGGGTGCAGCACACTGGAGGCGTGACCGTCGAATTACTGGTTCTCCTGATCGTCATCGTCACGGCGCTCGCATTCGATTTCACCAACGGCTTCCACGACACCGCCAACGCGATGGCGACCTCGATCGCCACCGGCGCGCTCCGGCCGCGGGTGGCGGTCGCGCTCTCGGCGGCGCTGAACCTGGTCGGCGCGTTCCTGTCGGTGGCCGTCGCCGCCACCGTGGCGAAGGGCATCGTGCGACTCGACGCCGTCGGAGGCCAGGACCTGATCGTCATCGTGTTCGCCGGCCTCGTCGGCGGAATCCTGTGGAACCTGCTCACCTGGCTGTTCGGCCTGCCGTCGAGTTCGTCGCACGCGCTGTTCGGCGGTCTGATCGGGGCGACGCTGGCCGCGCTCGGCTGGAGCGGGGTGATCTGGGCGTCCGGGTCGGACGGCGTGGTCACCAAGATCATCCTGCCCGCGGTGCTCGCGCCCATCGTCGCCGCGCTGATCTCGGCGATCGGCACGTGGCTGGTTTACCGGATCACGCGCGGCGCCGAGGAGGGCAAGGTCACCGAGGGATTCCGCTGGGGCCAGATCGGCTCCGCCTCGCTGGTCTCGCTGGCGCACGGCACGAACGACGCGCAGAAGACGATGGGCGTGATCTTCCTCGCGCTCGTGGCGCACGGGACGCTCACCAAGGACGACGACCTGCCGCTGTGGGTGATGGCCGCGTGCGCCCTCGCCATCGCGGCGGGCACCTACCTCGGCGGCTGGCGGATCATCCGGACGCTGGGCAAGGGCTTGGTCGAGATCGACTCGCCGCAGGGGCTCGCGGCGGAATCCGCCTCGGCCGCGATCATCCTGACCTCGGCCCACTTCGGGTTGCCGCTGTCCACCACGCAGACCGCGACCGGCTCCATCCTCGGCACCGGCCTGGGCAAGGGCGCCGAGGTGCGCTGGGCCGTGATGGGGCGCATGGTGGTCGCATGGCTGCTCACGTTGCCGCTCGCGGCGGTCGCCGGGGCGATCTGCTGGGGCATCGCCCACGTCATCGGCGGACTGGCCGGGGTGCTGGTGGTCTTCGCCCTGCTGGTCGGGTTGTCGACGCTGATGTACCTGCGGTCGCGGCGCGATCCGGTGCACACCGGCAACGTCAACGAGTGGCCGGGCGAGGGGGCCGATCCGTCCGCGGTCACGCCGGTCACGGACGATCGGACCGCGCCGCCTACGGGCGGCCGGACCACGTCGGCGGACTCCAACCGCTCCGCCCAGGTGTAGGAGGACCAGGCGTGCACACTCTCGTCACCAATCTGAACGCCCTGTGGAAAGTCATCGTGGCCGGGCTGGTGCTGGGCGCCGGTCTGCCGATGATCTTCGCGCTCGGGGTGCGGTTCTGGTCGATGACCGCGACCACCGACGCGGGCACGGTGCGGCGTAACTATCCGGCCCTCGCGGTCGCGCTTGCCTGCTTCGTGCTGGTCGTCGTTGCGATCGTCACCGGCATTCTGTACACGGCGAAGGCGTTCCTGGCGGCCAAATTCGGCATCCATCTGTTCGGGCAGGCGTAAGGAGTGCCAGCGTGACCGATCCAGTGAAACCAGCCCCGGTTCGGCCGAAACTGCTCGGCAAAGTCGTGGGCTGGCTGCGCGCGGGCTACCCGCAGGGCGTGCCGCAGTCGGACTACGTGGCGTTGTTCGCCGTGCTGCACCGGCACCTCACCGACTACGAGGTGGTCGCGATCGCCGAGGAACTGGTCGCTTCGAACTCGGGCAGCGAGATCACGCACACCGAGATCGAGGAGGCCATCGCGCGGCTCGCCAAGGAGCAGCCGGACGAGCATGACGTGGCTCGCGTCGCGTCCCATCTGGCCGCCGGCGGCTGGCCGCTGGCCGATCCGCCCGCCGATTCCGACTGACCCGAGCCGCCGCCGATGCCTCCCTTCCTGCACGCGATCATCAGCTGGCTGCGGGTGGGATACCCGGACGGGGTCCCGGAAGCCGACTACATCCCGCTGCTCGCCCTGCTGCGCCGCCGCCTGTCCGACGCGGAGGTGGCCCGGATCGCCGCCGAGCTGGCCGGCTCCGGCGGCGCGGACATCGACCAGACCGACATCCAGGTGATGATCACCAAGATCACCAACGACATGCCGTCCGAAGCCGACGTGGCGCGGGTGCGCGCCCGGGTCGAGGCCAATGCGTGGCCGGGCGAGGACTGATCACGGGTGTTCGCGCGGGCCGCTGAGATAGGGGAGGCGGCGCACGCCCGCCGCGACCTCGTAGGCGAGATCTTCATAGCCCAGCGACAGTTCGGCGAGGCGCTCCCAGGCGTTGTGCACGGCCCATTCCGGCGCGCCGGAGAGGATGTCGTACGCGCTGGCGGAGAACTGCGCGAGCCGATCGACCACCATGCCCACGGTTTCGGTGTGCATGTGTGCGCCGCCGTGCGGCGGTGACGTCTCGGTGGCGACCCAGCGGTCGATGACGAGCACGAGGCGGGCGCGGTGCTGGTCGATCTCGTTCGTCCCGCCCGGTGCACAGCGCAGGCGGCGCTGGTGTAATCCCGCGAGTAGGTGAGCCGACTCCAGGACTGGGTGGGCGCGATGCGGCGCCATGCGGCAAGCCTTCAGGACGAGCTCTTTGGTGGGCAGCGGTTCCACTGCGTCAACCCCCTGGATCGAATTTTCGCGCCGGGCGTCACCTGAAGGATCATCGGCGATGCCGCCCGCCCGGACGCGGCAATCGGAACCGAGTGCGCAACGGCGCGGTGTCCCACGGCGATTCGAGGACGACGAGGCCGACCGCTTCCAGCGCGGTGAGCCCGACTGGGCGCACCAACTCCTCCGTCAGCGAAACCATCTCCGCCGCTTGGATAGCCGCCGTCGCCTGCTCGGTGTTCACCATCCGGCCACGCAGATAGGACACCACCCACGCGTCGTCACTGACCCGCCGCGCCTGATGCGGCGTCCGATCGCTCACGATCCACATGCGGTCGACGACGTGCACGGACATCAGAACCCCCTCCCCGCCGGAGCGGGTTCTGTCGAAAGCCCCCGCTGTGATGCGCAACACTCGAATCGTAAACTATACAACTCACTTTACGAAAGTGATTGCGCGGCATTGTCCGCTGTATCGTGCTGACATGGCGCTGTCACCTGCGGTTGCGCGTTGGGAGCTCGCGCTCCGGCTCCGGCAGCGACGGCTGGAGCTGGGTATCGGTGCCGCGTCGATCACCAGAGCGCTCGATGTCTCGGCCGCGTACTGGTCGCACATCGAAAACGAGCGCAACCTGCTCCCCAAGGACAAACTGGAACGGCTACTGAGCATCCTCGAGATCGATGCCGACGAACAGCGCGAACTGCTCGCCCTCAGGGAAGCCGCGAGAGGCCGCGGCTGGTGGAGCCGCTATTCCGCACTGTTCGGGGAAGACATCCTCCGTTACTACGGAATGGAGTGGGGCGCCGAATCGATCCGGACGTATGAGAGCCTCATGATGCCGGGCCTGCTACAAGGCGAGGAATACATTCGGGCACTGATGCTTTCGTCGGGCGCGACAGTGCGGGCGATCGAAGTCGATCAGCGTGTCGAAGCGAGGTTGCATCGGCAGCGACGGCTGACGGGGGAGAGTCCTGTTTCGCTGCGAGTGGTTGTCGGCGAGGCGGCGCTCCGGCAGCAGATCGGGGGACCGGACGTACTGCGGCGTCAACTGATCCATCTGGCAGACGTCCTCGAGTCGCATGACGAGTGCGTCGAACTACAGGTCATTCCGTTCACTGCCGCAGACAGTGTCCCGGCGAGCTCCACCTACCATCTCCTCGACTTCGCCAGTCCGCGATTGCCGACGCTCGCGTGGCATGAATCGGCGGTATTCGGCCAGATCATCGTCGATGACGAGGGCCGAAAGGAAACCAAAGTGCGCGACCTGGGTTTCGTGTTCGAGCGGGCGCGAACAATCGCGCTGTCCCGAGACGAGTCCCTGGCGCTCATCCGCGCGACCGCTGCTGAATTACAGTCGATCGAGTGAGCGGTACCGGGTGGTTCAAATCCTCGTATTCCAATGACAGCCAGACCTGCGTAGAAGTGTGCTTCGACGGTGGTCGGGTCCTGGTTCGGGACAGCAAGTTCGAGGGTCCATCGGACGCGTCGCCCACGCTGGCGTTCACGCCGACCCAGTGGGCGGGATTCACCTCCGCGATCCGCACCGCCGACCTCACCTGACACGTCTCCCAGCAGACTCTCAGCTTCACGACACCCATAACACAGCTCCATCCGGAAGAGTGTCTCCGTCGATGCGAAGCGATCCATCGACAGCCTCACCGGTGGGCAACTGCCCTGCCCACCACTGGAACCGGCCGGCGGCGCAGCCCCCTCGCATGCGTCGCCGGCCGCTCATGTCCACGAGTGGTACATGGCTGCGGCAAAACGCGAGAAGGCCTCTCGATGGTGTGCCACTCGTCAGATGTCGGCGCCGTGCCGGCGGAGGGCGTCCAGGGCCCGGGCGGTGATGGTTCGGGGGCGGTGGGTCAGGAGGGCGGCGCTTACTCGGATGAGGGTCCAGCCGAGGGATTCCAGGGCGGCGTTGCGGTCGATGTCCCAGGCGCGCTGGTCGCGGTCGGTCCAGTGGTGGGCTCCGTCGTATTCGACGGCGACTCGCCATTTGCGCCAGCCCATGTCGAGGCGTGCGAGGGTCATTCCGTCCGGGCCATGGATACGGATCTGGGTTTCCGGCGCGGGCAGTCCTGCTTGCCGCAGCAGCAAGCGCGTACGCGTCTCCTGGATGGACTCGGCGCCGCCGTCGATGTAGGGCAGAACTCGGCGCAAGCTCGTGGCGCCGCGTGCGCGCGGGTGCCGTTCGGCCAGCCGTTCGATGTCCGCGGTGGTCAGCCGGGTCGCGTTGCATAGGGCGTCGACGACTTCGACCGCCTCGTCGAAGTCGAGGCGTCGGGCCAGGTCGAACGCGGTCCGCGCCGGTGTGGTGCACCGGAATCCGCCGACGCTGCATACTTCGTCCGCCGGTATGGCGTCCCGATAGACCAGCACGTGCCGTGGCGGCCGGGCACGAGTCGACAGCGCGATCTCGGCGGGCTTATCGTCCAGCCACTGCGTCCCATGCATAGCCGCCGCGGAGAACCCGACCAGAATCCCGGTGCCCTTGACCCAATGCGCGACCGCCTGCGCGCGCCCCCGCGCATCCAGCCGAATCCCCTTCCGGACATAAACATCCGGAAACACACGCTCGAAGTCATTCCGCAACTCCCAAGCGCTTACCACCCCCGCGCGTACCGCCCAACTCCCCGGAAAAACCTCCCCGATCTCCCCCATACCCCCATCCTCCCCACCACCCCCGACAAATCTCGCGAGTGGCACATGGCTGTGGCAAAACGCGAGAAGAGGCCTCGATGGTGTGCCACTCGTGGCGGTCAACCGGCGAGGAGGTGGAGGAAGTGTTCGACTTCGGACTGGATGGCGGTGCGGGCGGGGGTGAGGTATTCGCGTGGGTCGGAGAGGTCGGGGGCTGCGGCTAGGCGGGCGCGGATGGCGGCGGTCATCCGGATGTTGAGGCGGGTGGCGATGTTGATCTTCGTCATGCCGTGTTCGACGGCGGCGCGCAGGCCGTGATCGGGGACGCCGGATGAGCCGTGTAGCACCAGGGGGACCGGGACCTTCGCGGCCAAGTGGGCGATGAGGTCGTTGTCGAGTTCGGCGGTGCGGGTGTGCATGGCGTGCGAGGAGCCGACGGCGACCGCGAGTGCGTCGACGCCGGTAGCGGTCACGAATTCGACCGCCTCGTCGGGATCGGTGCGTGCGCCGGGCGCGTGGGCGCCGTCCTTGCCGCCCACCTCACCGAGCTCGGCCTCGATGTGCACACCGCGCTCGTGGCACCAAGCGGTGATCGCGGCGGTGGCGGCGCGGTTGTCGGCGTAGTCGAGGGCCGAGCCGTCGTACATCACCGAGCGGATGCCGAGATCGACGGCGGCATGGATCAATTCGGTGCTGGTGGCGTGGTCGAGATGCACCGCGATCGCGGCCTCACTGTCGGCGGCGATGCGCAGGCAGGCCAGTGCCAGCGGGGCGATGCCGCGGTGATGGCGCGCGGTGTTCTCCGACAGTTGCAGCACCACCGGCTTTCTCGCCGATTCCGCGGCGGCCGCGATCGCCTCGGCATGCTCGAGGGTTATCACGTTGAAGGCGCCGAGTCCGCCGGGGCGGGCCGTGGCGATCAGATCCGGTATCGAGGTCAGCGGCATGGTTGCGTGCTTTCAAGGGCGAGCGGCGTACAGGGTTTACGGCGGAGGCGCGACCGGATGCGTTGGGGACCGGCTTGTGCGTCCGTGGCCGGCTCGCCGCATGCCGAGGTCGTCGGCGGGTGAACGCGGCATGTGGTTCGCCATGCGAGCCGCGTAAGCGACCAGGGTCGCGGGATCGCCCGGCTCGCCCGCATCGCGGGAGCGTTCCGCACGTTCGCGCGCAGCGGCGAACCGGCTCGGCCGTCATGGAGAAGTCTTCTGCGGTGTGGAGATGTCCAGTTCCCGAACCAGAACGGTGGGGGTAAGGCGGGTGCGCAGGGAGCGATCGATCTCACCGGCCACCGGAACCACCACGGCGGCCGCGGAGGTCGCGACCACGTCGGCGAGCAGGGCGGCCCAGTCCGGGCGCGATTCGGAGGAAAGGGCGGCGATCACCGCAGCCACCGCGGCATCGCCCGCGCCGGTGGGGTTTCCGGCGAGCGGTTCGGCGAGCGCCCCGGTCCACGCGCCGTCGGCGGTCACCGCGACGATCCCCTCGGGACCGCGGGTCGCGATCAGGGCGCGCACTCCGTTGTCGATCAGCGGCTTCGCGGCGATGACGATGTCGTCGGCGGTCGTCGGCCGGGTGCCGATGAGGCGCTGTAATTCGGTCTCGTCCGGAGTGAGCACGATGCCGGGCACCTGGGCGGCCAAGCGCAGCGCTTCGCCGTCGACGTCGCAGATGGTGGGCACGTCGGCCGCGATGGCGGTGCGGGCGATCTCGGCGGGCAGGGAGGGTTCGATGCCGCCGGGCAGCGACCCGGAGATGACCAATCCGGCGATTTCCGGGAGCAGTCCCGCCACCCGGACCGACAACTGTTCGGCGGCATGCGGATTGGAGACTCGCGCACCCGGCTCCCAGAGCGCGGTGGCCGTGCCGTCCTCGGATTCGCTGATCACCACGGTGCGGCGCACCCAGGGCAGCGCGTGCACGAAGTCGACCGGCATCTCCAGTTCGGCGGCGGCCGCGAAGGCGTGGTCGGAGAACCCGGTGGCCCTGGCGTACTTGCCGAGCTGATTCAGCACCCGGGTCACGTTGATGCCCTTGCCGCCGATGCGCTGCTCCACCGACCGGACCCGGTGGGCCTGCCCGCGTTCGAAGCGTTCGACGCGATAGGTCATGTCGTACGCGGGATTCATTGTCACGGTGAGGATCACTTCAACCACTGTCCACGTCTGAGCACCCCACGCAAGTGGAGATTGTCACGGACTGTCAATATGTCGGCGAAATAGCCGGGCCGCAGGTCACCGACGTCGGCGAGCCCGAGCGCGGCGGCCGGAACCGAGGTGGCCGCCAGGACCGCCGCGCGCAGCGGGACGCCGGCGTCGCGCACGGCCCGCGCGACGCATTCCAGCAGGGTGCTGACGCCGCCCGCGATCGAGCCGTCCGCGATGCGCGCCACGCCGGCGCGGACCGTCACCGGCTGCGGACCGAGCTGGTACTCGCCGTCGCCGAGCCCCGCGGCCTGCATGGCATCGGTGACCAGCGCGACTCGCCCCGGCGCGGTCGCGAACACCAGCGCGGCGAAGCCCGGATCCACGTGCACGCCGTCGCCGATCAGCTCCACCGTCACGTCACCGCCCGCGGCGGCCGCCAGCGCCGCGGCGACCGGGCCCGGGTTCCGGTGATGCAGCGGTGGCATGCCGTTCGCCAAGTGCGTCACGAGGCTTCCTGATCCTTTGGGAGCCAGCGCGTTCCGGAACGACGCGTAGTCGGTGTCGCTGTGGCCGAGCGCGACCACCACGCCGTTGTCGGTCAGCCGCCGCGCGACGGCCGCGTAGCCGGGACGTTCCGGCGCGAGCGTCATCGCGCGCAGGTGCGCGCCACCCGCGTCCAGCAGCCGGTCGGTCAGCCCGAGATCGGGGTCGCACAGATATCGCGGGTCCTGCGCCCCGCAGCGCGCCGCGGACAGGAAGGGCCCCTCGACGTGGATACCGCCGAGCGCGCCTTCCTCGGCGAGTTCGCGCAAGGTGGCGGTCTGCGCCACCATTTCCGCGGCGGGGCCGGTGACCACGCTCGCCACCACGGTGGTCGAGCCGCGCGCATGGTGCGATTGCGCCGCCGCGCGGGCCTGCTCACCGCGCACGGTATCGAACCGGTACCCGAACCCGCCGTGATTGTGAATGTCCACAAGCCCCGGCAGCACGGTTCCCGAAAATGGCGGCTCAGGTAAATCGCGATGCGTCGCGCGCCACTGCGCGAACGACCGCACCGCGTCGATCCGATCCCCGGACACCATCACTACGCCGTCGTCCACCGTGACGCTCGCCGAGACGATGCGCCCCCGGATGAGCTGTGTGTGTGCTGTCATTCGAGTGCCCCTCGGCTCGCGCGGACCGGCTGCTGGATAGGGATGTCCACTGTGCTGGCTGAAGTTTGCCGTGCGCGACTGTCGACGAACGGCCGGGCGGCCGGGATGATCCGGAAGCGGTACGTCGTCGGGCGCGGGACCGCGCCGCACGGGTTCGAGGCGCGCAGGTGGTCACCGTGCCCGGCGGCAACCGTCTCGACGGGATCGGGCCCCGGGTCATGGGCGCTACTCGCGGTACCGACCATGTGGTCGGGCTGTGCTGCCATCGAGCCGCCGCGCGGTCGCTCGTACGACGATCCGGCCCTGAAGACCCGCGCGGGGCCCTTGTCGAGAGGCACGCTCGGCGAGACGTGGGGTCCTCGGTTCGCCGGCCGCGCGGGTGACGTCATGTCAACGCTCCGCTGCGGGCGAAGAGGGCGGCGCCTGCCAAGCCCGCGCGTGCGCCGAACCGGCCGAGGACGACTCGGGGAGCGGGGACCAGGCGGAGCCGGTCGGACAGGGCGCGGTGCAGTGGGTCGGTGAGCGCCGCGCCCGCTCCGGCGAGCCCGCCGCCGAGGACGACGAGTTCGGGGCAGGCCGCGTGGACGATGCCGACCAGACTGTCGGCGAGCGCGTCGACCGCGTCCGCCACGACGGCGGCGGCGTCGGGGTCGGTGGACATGAGTGCGAAAACTTCCGCCGCGCCGCCGGTCTCGCGTCCGGTGCGCCGGGTGTAGGCCCGCGCGATGGCCGCGCCCGAGGCGACCGTCTCGACGCATCCGGTATTGCCGCAGGGGCAGGGCAATCCGCCCGCACGCCGCACCGGCACGTGCCCGTACTCGCCGACCTGGCCGTAGCTGCTGCGCACCAGCCTCCCGCCGACCGACAGCGTGCCCGAGATACCGGTGCCGAGAATGACGACGCACACATTCTCGTGGCCCTGCCCTGCGCCGTACCGCCATTCCGCCCAACCGGCCACGGCGACATCGTGTTCGATCAGCGTCGGTACACCCCAGCGCTCGGGGAAGCGGTCGCCCACGTGCACGTCCCGCCAGCCGACGTTGCTGCTGAACACGGCGACCGACCGGGCGGTGTCGACGATGCCGGGCAGCACGACGGCGGCGCGACGTACCCGGCGGCGGTCGGATTCCGGGAGTCCCCCGAGTAACCGATCGCCCAGCTCGCCCATGGCATCGAACGCGGCCGGACCATGCGGTGTAGCCACGGTGCCCACGGCCAGCGCAGCGCCCCCCGCGTCGGTGATCTCGCCTTTGATGGTGGTGCCGCCGACATCCATGCCGAGCACGAGCGCGTCGTCCGGCAGCGCCCGCGCCGCTGCGCCGAGTATGTCCGTGGGCTGCCCGGCCGAACCTCGCCGCGCGGTCGTCCGGTCGCCGGGGCAGGCGCGGTCCGTCTCCGCGCCGCGCGACCCGGACACGGACGCACCCGACGGCGCACGCGGCTGCTCGGTTCCCATCCTCGGCACAGTAGTTCGTGGTGGCTCCCGCGACGGTGCGCATGCGGCCTGTGGTGATGTCACGAGTTCGAGTCGACTCGAGGCCGACGGTGTGGCTGCGGGCGCGACGATGCCGTCCGCACCCGGCGCGGTACGGCGAATGCTCACCGCAGGCCCTCGGTCACGACTTCAAAACCACCGAGCGATTCAGGCCGCGCGGGTGGTCGGGGTCCAATCCCAGGTCGGCGGAACGCAGGAGGCAGAGCCGATGCACTCGGACCAGGTCCGCCATCGGGTCGATGTCGCGATGCTCCAGGTGGGCGCCGGTGGCGGCGACGTCGTCGGCGAAGCCCGGCTCGAGTGGGCCGAACGCCCAGACCGCCCGGCCGGGCGCCGAGATGGCGATCGGGCCGTGGCGGTACTCCGTCGCCGGATACGCCTCCGTCCAGGACTGACAGGATTCGCGCAGCTTGAGCGCCGCCTCCTCGGCGATGGCCGCCGCGAATCCCATACCGACGAAGCTGATCTGCTCGGCGTGGCGGACCGCGGCCAGCGACTCGGCGGGATCCTCGGTGAGCACCGCGCGCGCTCGGGCGATCACCGAGGTGAGGTCTTCGCCGAGGTGGTTGCGCAGGATGGCGAGGGTGGTCGTCGCGAAGCGGGTCTGCACCACCGACCGCTCGTCGACCTGGTCGATGAGGATCGGGTCGCCCAGTTCGAGGACGGGCGTGCCGGGACTGGAGCAGATCACCGTCCGAGGGACGTGCGCCGGGATGTCCCGCATCGCGCGCACCACTTCGGTGGTGGTGCCGGAGCGGCAGATCACCAGGTAGCGGTCGTACTCGCGAGCGCGGACCGCGCTGGCGGGCCAGGCGTCGGTGAGGCCATGACCCGCGCCCTCGCGCAGTGCCGCGATGGCGCGCGCCATGAAATACGACGTGCCGCAACCGATCACCGCGACTCGCTCGCCCGGTTTCGGCAGTACGGCGCGATGTTCCGCCGCGACGGCGGCGGCGTGCGTCCAATCGTCCGGCTGGGTGGCCACTTCGGTGACCAGATGCGGCTGCGGCGTGTGGTCGGCAGGCGTAGGCACGCAACCAGCTTCACTCTGGATGATCGTTTATGTCAAATTTCAGACGAAAACGGTCACATATGATCACAATTCGGGCTAGATTGAGGTGCACCGACGGTGTGTCCTCCCATCATCGGCGGCTCCGCTGGCGCCGGGTGGGTAAATCTGAAAGGTTCTGCTCGTGAAAAGACCATTCCACCGCGTGCTTGCCGGAGTCGCGATGGTCACCGGCGTCGCGCTGGCCCTGTCGTCCTGTGGGTTCGGTTCGAAAAGTGGTGCGGACTCGGCTACCACGATCAATTTCCTCGCTCCCGCCTACAGCGACGGCGCCACGGGCACCAAGGCGCTGTGGGACGGCATCATCGCCGAATTCCAGAAGCAGAACCCGGGCATCACCGTCGATCTGCAGATGGAGTCGTGGAACTCGATCAACGACGTGGTGCGCACCAAGCTCCAGTCGCAGTCGACCACCCCGGACATCCTCAACATCGACGCCTACGCCAGCTTCGCGGGCGATGGCCTGCTCTACCCGGCGACCGACATCGTCTCCGCGCCGGTGCTGGCCGACATCCAGCCCGCTTTCGCGCAGAACGCGGCGCTGAACGGCACGCAATACGCGCTGCCGCTGTTCGCCTCCACCCGAACCCTGTTCTACAACACCGAACTGTTCGAGAAAGCGGGCATCGTCCGGCCGCCGAAGAACTGGGCCGAGCTGACCGACGCGGCGAAGAAGATTCAGGCGCTGGGCGGCGGCGTCTCCGGGTACGGGCTCCCGCTGGGCAGCGAGGAGGCGCAAGGCGAAACCTCCATCTGGACCTTCGGCGCGGGTGGCTCGTGGGCCGACGGCGACCGGGTCACCGTGGACACCCCGGAGAACCTGGAAGGGGTGCGGGCCATGCGTGAGCTGATCGACGCCGGTGCGACGCAGCCGAATCCGGGCGCGACCGACCGCAAGGACGTGATCAACGCCTTCATCCAGGGCAAGATCGGCATGATCGAAGCCCTGCCGCCCACCATCGGTCAGATCACCGCGAAGAATCCGGGTCTGCGGTACGCGACCGCGCCTTCGCCGACCAAGACCGGGAACCCGGTCACGCTCGGGGTGGCCGATCATCTGATGGCGTTCAAGAAGGACGGCGCCAAGGCCGAGTCGATCAAGAAGTTCCTCGACTACTTCTATTCGGCGGCGGTATACGCGGACTTCGTCAAGCACGAGGGCTTCATCCCGATCACCCACAGTGCCGCCACCGCCCTCGCCGAGGACCCGGTGACGAAGGCGTTCGCCGCCACGCTTCCGGTCGCGAGGTTCTATCCGAGCAACAATCCGAAATGGGCCGTGGCGCAAGGGGTGATCCGCCAGCAGATGGGCACCATCGCACAGGGCGCCGACCCCGCTCAGGTGTTGCGACGGATCCAGGAAGCAACGAAATAGCGTGCGGCGCAGAGGAGTACTGGCGACACTGCCGTGGATCGGGCCGTCACTGGTCCTGATCGCGGCCGTTGTCGCCTTCCCGGCCTGCTACATGCTGTGGACCAGCACCAGGGACCTCAGCGCCTACGGCCAGGACCGGGGCGCCGCCGGACTGGCCAATTACCGGGCGCTGTTCGACATCTCGGAACTCGGCTCGGTGCTGGTCCACACGGTGGTCTGGGTGGTCGGCGTCGTGCTGGTCACGCTGGCGTTGTCCGTGGCGCTGGCCCAATTCCTGAACAAGGAGTTCCCCGGCCGCGCCGCGGTACGGATGGCGATCCTGGTGCCGTGGGCGGCGTCGGTCGTGATGACGACCACGATCTTCTACTACATGCTCGATCCGGACGTGGGCATCGCCAATCGGTTCCTGGTGGACATCGGCCTGCTCGACCGCGGATACGGGTTCACCAAGCAGCCGACGCAGGCGTTCCTCGTGGCGATGGGCGTCGCGGTGTTCGTCTCGGTGCCGTTCACCACCTACACGATTCTGGCCGGACTGCAAGCCATTCCGGCGGAGATCGAGGAGGCGGGGCGGGTCGACGGCGCGAGCGCCTGGCAGCGCTACCGCCATCTCACATTGCCGCAGCTGCGTCCGGCGATCGCGGTGGCGACCATCATCAACATCATCAACGTGTTCAACTCGCTGCCGATCCTGCAAGTGATCACCGGAAGCATCGCAGGCTTCTCGGCGGACACCACGACGACGCTGACCTTCAAGCTGATCCGGCAGAACCAGCAGGTCGACACCGCCGCGGCGATGAGCGTGCTGAACTTCGCGCTGATCGTCGTCGTCATCGCGATCTACGTGAAGCTGGTCCGTCCGACCGCGGAGATCGACCGATGACGACGCGGGTGGAGGTACGCGAGCAGGCCACGGCGACGCCGCACGCCCCGGCGGCGCCCGCGCGCCGCGCACGACGCCGCTGGGAGCTCACCGCCGTCGGCGTGGTGCTCGCCGCGGTGTTCCTGCTGCCGTTCGTCGTGATGGTGCTCGGTTCGCTGAAGAGCAGAGCCGAGATCCTGCGCATCCCGCCGACGTATCTGCCGCAGTCCTGGCATCCGGACAACTACGCGACGATGTGGGACACCCCCGAGACGCCGCTTCCGTTCAACCTGGCCAGCACGATCATCATCGCGGTCTGCGCCACCGCTTTGGTGCTGGCCGTGGCGATTCCGGCCGGGTATTACACGGCGCGGCACCGTTTTCCGGGGCGCCTGGTGTTTCTCGGCGTGGTGCTGGTGACCCAGATGTTGCAGCCGACGGTGCTGGTCACCGGGTTGATCCGGGAGTTCTTCGCGCTCGGCATCAACGACACCTGGCTGGCGATGATCTTGGTGAACGCCGCGTTCAACCTGTCGTTCGCGGTGTGGATCCTGCACAGTTTCTTCGCCGCGATCCCGGTGGAGATCGAGGAAGCCGCGATGCTCGACGGGCTCGGGCGCGGGCAGATCCTGGTCCGGGTGAGCCTGCCGCTGGTGTGGCCCGGCATCGTGACGGCGACGATCTTCGTCGTGGTGGCGTGCTGGAACGAATTCGCCGCCAGCCTGGTCGTGCTCACCACGCCGGAGAACCAACCGCTGTCGGTGGCGCTGACCAAGTTCGTCGGCCAGTACGACACCGCGTGGCAATACGTGTTCGCGATCTCCACCGTCGGCATCGTCCCGGTGGTGCTGCTGTTCGCTCTCATCGAGAAGCGTCTGGTGGCGGGGTTGACCGCGGGAAGCGTGAAATAGCCTGCGAGAACTGGCGCACCGGGATGACGGAATCGCCGCGCCGCCACCGTTCGGCGCGCGGATGGAAGGTAGCCGCGCGGTAGCATCGAGAGGTGACACGGCGGGATCACGGACCCAAGGACGGTCGCAGCTACGGCGGGCTGTCCAAGGAACAGCGGGTTGCCCAGCGGCAGACCCGCCTGATCGATGCCGCTCTCGAACTATTCGGCACCCAGGGATACGCGGCCACCTCGATCGAGCGCCTCTGCGCCGTGGCGAACGTCTCCACGCGCAGCTTCTACGAGGACATGGGCAGCCGCGAAGCGCTGCTCATCGCCCTGGCGAATCGCATCACCTCCCGTGCGCTGGAACGCGCGTTGACCGCACTGGCGGCCACCGAGAACGAGCCCTTGCCCACCCGCGTGGTAGCGAGTTTCCGCGCTTATCTGAGCGTCACGTGCGCCGACGCCCGGTCCGCGCGGGTCTGTTATGTCGAGGTGGTCGGCGTGAGCACGGCGGTGGAGCAGTGGCGCAGGCAGCAGCGTGGCCTGCTGTCGGCGCTGCTGATCAGCGAGGCCGAACGCGCTGTCGGCCGTGGCGAGACCGGTCCGCGGCGTTTCGATCTCTTCGCGCTGGCCGTGATCGGCGCGGTCACCTCACTCGCCCAGGAATTGGTGCAGGGTACGTCGCCGGGTTCGGCGGTGAGTCTGGACGAGATCTGCGAAGAGATCGCCTACTTCGTGAATTCCGGTCTTTCCCAGGCGCGCGATCCGGGTGCGGAAGACGGGCGTCTTCCCGCTACCGCGGCGCTTCCGGCCCGGCCCACCGTCGAGGCCGATGTGTTCTGAGCGGGGCCGGTGTCGGCCGTGCGGATTTCCGCGGTCGGTGGGTGCGTGTGTTCATATTGTTCGCGTGTTCGCCGAAACAGCAGGTTGCCCGCGCGAGCGGGGCGGTGTGAGATGACCGGGCCGTCGGATCGTCCGCAACGGTGGAACCGGTTGCTGGAATTGCTCGCCGAATCCGGGCGGCTTTCGGTGGAGGAGGCCGCCGAGCGGCTCGGTGTGTCCGCCGCTACGGTGCGTCGCGATTTCACCGCGCTCGCCGAACAGCAGCTGGCCACCAGGACGCACGGCGGTGTGGTGGCGACCTCGGTGGCCTACGATCTGCCCGCGCGTTACCGGCAGAGTGCGGGCGAGGCCAAGCAGCGCATCGCCGAACACGCCGCGTCGCTGGTCGATCCGTGCGCGGTGGTCGGGATGAACGGCGGCACCACCACCACGGCGGTGGCCAGGGCGCTGGCCGTGCGCACGGATCTCGGATCGGCCGGTGACGAACAGCTCACTCTGGTCACCAACGCGCTGAACATCGCGGGGGAGATGGTGCTGCGGCCACACGTGCGCACGATCGTTCTCGGCGGTGTGGCCCGGCGCGAGTCCTACGAGCTGCACGGGCCGCTGGCCGAACGGGCGCTGGCCGAACTGCGGCTCGACGATCTCGTGCTCGGCGTGAACGCGATCTCCGTCGAGGGCGGCGCCCAGTGCAGGCACATCGACGAGGCCGGGGTGACCACCGAGATGGTGCGGCGTTCCGGCCGGGTGCTGGTGGTGGCCACCGCGGACAAGCTCGAGCGCACCGCACTGGCCCGCATCTGCGGCATCGAGCAGGTGCAGGTGCTGGTCACCGATACCGGCGCGGATCCGGGGGCGGTGCAGGCGATCCGGGCGGCGGGCGTGCGGGTCGACGTGGTGTAGGCGCTCACGCCGTCTGCGCGATCCAAGTGTCCCAATAATCTTCGTACCACTGACGGAAGTTCTGGCCGTACGACATATTGCTGTGGCTTCCTCTCTCGAAGCGATAGTGATCAGCTATTCGTTGTACCGCCTCGTCGTGGGAGAACTCTCCACCGCGATATCTCTCATAAATCCTGCGGTATTTCCCCGAGACGCTGTGATTGATGTCCGGCCCGCCATTTTCGAGTATCTGGCGGCGTATGGCGAGCTGTGACATGACGGCATGGCCCTCGTTCCGCAGCGACCGGTCCACATGATCGACCACCCATTGCTCCCGCGTTCGGCCCATCGGCGGCGAGGGGGCGTCGTTATGCGGATTACCGGGGTGGGCATGGTCGATCTCATGTGCGAGCGCATCGGCGGAGGCTCTGGCGTTGCCTTCCATATTGCGATCGAGAACAACAGCCTTCTCGTCGTAGTCGGCATAGGTTCCGTCCCCTCTCTTTCCGTAGCGAATGGTCCATCCGAACTGCTGTACGTCCTGGATCTGACGAATGAGGTCCTCGGACAACCCGGCGATTTCGTCGACTTCTCCGCCCAGCCCGGTCTCTACGGACGTCGGGTAGCCGAGCCGCTGTAGGCGTTTCTGGTATTCCGGGATTTCCCGGGTTTCCCTTCGGATGGCATCCCGACCGGCGAGATCGGCGTCAATTGTCTTGGCGACGGTCAGGTTGACTTCTCCGCTGAGATTATGGACATTGTGCGATGCGGCATTCGCGTATCTCGATAGATCGCGGCGTAGGCCGGTCGTCAGGTTCAGGAACAGTTCGCGGAGACGTCTCATTCCGGGCTACCGCTGCCGAGGCTCCGAGCTCGTCCACGGTTCTCGTGTACGGATATGTCTCTGAGGAGTTGCGAGCGGGCATGGAATCTGATGCGCAGCTTTCTCGCCCCATGCTCAGAGGTGAACGAAACCGCTCCTTCGGGCGGAATCCTCGGGTCGACCCGTGTGTTTTCCATCGGGAGTTCGAAGATCCCGGCCATATCCGCGCGGGTGATGCGGACGTCCATCACGACGTGCATGATCACCAGGGCATGTGAACCGACTGCCCCCGTGCGCGGGCCGCGGAACACGATTGACGAGAACGGCCCGCCGTCCGGGTATGCCACGAATTCGCTTGTATGCGGATTCGCGCAGGGTACTGCACTGAACTCCATCGCGCACGCCGAGGAGACATAGTGTGGTGTGAAGCATTCTGGGACCGCCAGTACATGATTGGCAATCAGTCGGATATCGCGGATGTATGGCGATGTCATGCTGGCTGTTCCTCCGCGGGCCGAAGTGCTCAGGCCCGCGGATCATGACGCTCACATGCCGGAAATCGTTCCTACCAGCGGTGGTGCGGCGCGGTCATCGGGATGTCGAGCAACTCGGGCTCTGTGCGGTTTTGGGCTTCTTCGCAAGTGTGGCAAACATGTGGCACCGCATATATTCCCAGTATTGGGAATGACGTGAAGGCCGGATCAGGCTGGTAGCGAACGAATTACTGATTGATGGACCGGGTGTCGGCCGGTCACCGATCGGCGGTGCTGAACCGATTCAGCGGCGTATCGGCGCCGGTGGGTCGGCGCATGGCTCGCGCCCAAACGAGGAATCCCCAGGCTACGAATCCCGCGTAGACCAGATACAGCGTCGCCGACGGGTAGTAGCCCGCACGCACCAGCAGTGGAATGCCGACCAGGTCGACCGCGATCCAGATCAACCAGAACTCGGCCAGCCCCCTGGCCATGCCGTAGGTGGCCAGCACCGAGCCGGTGAAGATCCATGCCTCGGCCCACGGGCCGTAGGAACCGAGCCATTCGAAGAGCTGGGCGAAAACGGCCGTGCCCGCGAGCATCGCCACCACCAGGACGACGCGTTCGCGCGTGCTCGCCCAGCGCGGGTCGACGCCGCGGTGCTCGAGCGCGGTCCCGCGTGCCGCGTGCCGGTACCAGCTCCACCAGCCGTACACGCTGACCGCGATGAACATCAGCTGGCGTCCGGCCTGTCCGGCCATGTTCAGCTGCTGCGGAGTGTGGAACACCCCACCGACGAATACGGTGAACAGCAGCGCGTTCCCGGCGATGCCGACGGGCCAGGCCCAGACCCGCCGCCGCATGCCGCCGATCGCGGAAGCCAAGCCGAAGCCGTTGCCGACCACCTCGCGCCAGAGGATCTCCGAGCCCGCGATGTGCAGCTTGGCGTCGAGCAGCGTGAGGATCGGGTTCACCTGTCGTGTAACCCGCGGCGGGGCGTATCTCATCCGTTCGGATCGCCGCGATCGGAAATGCGCGGTGCGGACCGTAACGATTGCGCAATCTGGCGACGCCATTCGCAATGTCCGTGCAACGGGGTGCTCCTATGGTGGCCGTCATGAGCACGGAGAGCGATACCGCCGGGGGGACCGGAATTCATCTCAGCGGATTGACCAAGACCTTCCGGGTCGGGCGGAAAACCGTGCAGGCGCTGGCGAGCGTCGATCTGCACACCGAGCAGGGCGCGTTCCTGTCGCTGCTCGGTCCGTCCGGCTGCGGCAAGTCGACGGTGCTGCGCATTCTCGCTGGCCTGGAGACGCCGACGGCGGGCAAGGCGCTGATCGACGGCTCGACGCCCGCCGAACTGCGCGGCAAGCACGCGTTCGGCATCGCCTTCCAGGATTCGGCGCTGCTGCCGTGGCGATCGGTGGCGTCGAATATCGCGCTGCCGCTCCAGGTCGCGGGCATCACGCCGGAGCCGGGGCAGATCGATGACCTGATCCGCCTGGTCGGGCTGGACGGCTTCGAGAAGGCCAAGCCCGCGCAGCTGTCCGGCGGCATGCGCCAGCGCGTCTCGATCGCGCGCGCACTGGTGGTGAAGCCCACCGTGCTGCTGCTGGACGAACCGTTCGGAGCGCTGGACGACATGACCAGGCAGCGGCTCAATCTGGAGTTGCTGCGGATCTGGACCGAGAAGCCCGCGACGACGTTGATGGTGACCCATGGCATCGCGGAGGCGGTGTTCCTGTCCGACGTGGTGGCCGTGATGAGCCCGCGGCCGGGGCGGGTGCTGGAACTGGTCGAGATCGATCTGCCGCGTCCACGGCTGCCCGAGATGATGCGGACACCGGAATTCCACAAGCTGCACGACTATCTGTCCGAGCTGCTGTTCGGGACCGCCGGAAAAGGAGGCGTCGCATGAACGAGCACCAACCGGAACGCTGTGTGCGGCACCGTAAGCCGGGCTGGCAGCGGGCGAGCGTGCGCACTGGGCCGCTGCGGCGGCAGCCGTGCGTCCGGCGGACAGGGGATACGGCGTGAAGCGCTTCGGCGGCGTGCTCGGCGTGCTGGGGCTGGTCGCGGTGTGGTGGGCGCTCGCGGCGTTCGAGGTAGCGGGCGGCACCATACCGAGTCCCTGGCAGGTGCTGCACACCATGTACTCCGACGGATGGGGCCTGTACGGCCCCAATTTCCGGATCACCGCGCTCGGCGCGCTGCAGGGATTCGTCTGGGGCAACGGCCTGGCCATCGCCCTGGCCGTCCTGATCGTGCTGGTCCCGCCGATCGAGTCGCTGGCGACCCAGTTGGCGATCCTGAGCTATTGCACTCCGCTGCTCGCGCTGGGCCCGATCATCCTTGTGGTGTTCGGCGGACGCACCCCGACGGTCTTCCTTGCCGCGATGTACTGCTTCTTCACCACTATGGTCGGCACCGTCGCCGGGTTGCGCTCGGCCGACCGGACCAGCCTGGAGCTGGTGCGCGCCTACGGCGGCGGACGCTGGCAGCAGTTGTACCGGGTGCAGGCGATCTCGGCGCTGCCGAGCACGTTCGCGGCGTTGAAGATCGCCGCGCCGTCGGCCGTGCTCGGCGCGATCATCGGCGAGTACCTCGGTGGCGTGGACAGCGGCATCGGGGTGGCGCTGACCGCCGCCCAGACCTCCTACAACGTGCCACGCACCTGGGGCATGGCGCTGGCCGCCGCCGCGCTGGCCGGACTCGGCTACGCGCTGGTGGCGCTGGCCGCCCGCCTGGCCGCGCCCTGGACCGTCCGGGAGGCGCGATGAAGATCTCCACGCGCGTTGCGCTGCACCAGGTCACAGGGGAGGCCCGATGAATCTGCTGCGACGGATCGGGATCTTCCTTTTCCCGCTGTGCACATCGCTGGTGCTGATGCTGGTGATCTGGTACGTCTTCCTGAAAGCGTTTCCGCAGGTCGGCCCGCGGGTGGGCAAGACGCCCGGCGATATCTGGACCTACTTGGTGACGGCGCCCAACGCCGCGACCGCGCGGCAGGCGATCCTGGACGACCTGCAGATCACGCTGCGTGACGCGGCGCTCGGGTTCGGCGCGGGCATGCTCGCCGCGTTGGTGGTCGCCGCGCTGTTCGTGTCGTTCGCCGCGATCGAGCAGACCTTCCTGCCGGTGGCGATGCTGCTGCGCTCGGTTCCGCTGGTGGCGCTCACGCCGATCATCGTGCTGGTGTTCGGCCGCGGCCAGGCCGGGGTCGCGGTGCTCGCCGCGATCGTGGTGTTCTTCCCCGCGCTGGTCATGATCATGGCGGGATTGCGCAACGCGCCGCGGCAGGCGCTGGAACTGGTGGCCGCGTACGGCGGATCGCGCTGGACCGGGCTGCGCATGGTGGCCGTGCCCGCGGCGCTGCCCTCGGTGTTCGCCGCCGCGCGGATCTCGGTGCCGGGTGCGCTGATCGGCGCGTTGCTCGGTGAGTGGCTCGGCAGCGGCACCGGCCTGGGCGCCGGCTTGATCCGGGCGATCCCCACGTTCCAGTACAGCAAGTTGTGGGCATCGATCGTCATCGTCACGCTGGTCTCGGTGGCGCTCTACGCGATCGTCGGTGTCGTGGAGAACCTGGTGCTGGCCCGGTTCGGACCGGAAGCGGGACGACTCTGACCGAACCGAATTCCTCGCTCGGAACGCCAAAGTAAAGAAAATGAAACGCGCTGCGCTTAGATTCGGCCCATGACACCCGCGCACCGCTCCACGTTCGGGCACCTGAACCGACGCTCCTTCCTCCGTTACTCCGCATTCGCCGGCGCCGCGCTCGGCGGTGCGGGCGCACTGGCCGCCTGCGGAGGGAGCTCCGGTGATTCGCCGGGCGGCACCACCGCGGACGGATCGAAATACGGCGGCGTCGCGGTGCAGCTTTCCTGGCTGAAGAACATCGAATTCGCGGGCGAATACTTCGCCGACTCGAAAGGCTATTTCAAGGAGGCGGGTTTCGGCTCGGTCGACTTGATCGCTGGCGGCGCGGCCAGCACGTCGGTAGAGGCCGGATTGGATACCGGGAAGGTGTGGCTGGGCCTGTCCGCGCCGCAGACCACCGCACCCGCGATCCTGGAGGGCCTGCCCGCCAAGATCGTCGCCACCACGTATCAGAAGAACCCGTTCGCGATCGTGTCCTCCGCGGCGAAACCGATCAAGTCGCCCGAGGACATGAAGGGCCGCAAGATCGGTGTGCAGGACACCAACCAGTTGATCTTCAACGCGCTGCTCACCGCCAACGGGTTGAAGCCGGGCGATGTCACCGTCGTGCCCGCCCAATTCGACCCGACCCCGCTGGCCAACGGGGAGGTCGACGGATGGGTCAGCTACGTGACGAACGAACCGATCACGCTGGCGGCCAAGGGCTTCCAGAACACACACTTTTTGTTCGCCGACTTCAATCTGCCGCTGGTCGCCGAGACGCTCACGGTCGCGCAGTCCACCATCGACAAAGAGCGCGACAAGTTGAAGGCGTTTCTGGCCGCCGAGATCAAGGGCTGGAAGGACGCGGTGGCCGATCCGGCCGAAGCGGCCCGGCTCGCGGTCGAGGTGTACGGCAAGGATCAGAAGCTCGATCTCGCCGAGCAGACGAAAGAGGCTGTCGCGCAGAACGATCTAGTGGTTTCGGCGGATACCGCCACGGGCGGACTGCTCTCGATGACCGACGCCCTGATCGAACAGAACATCGCCGCGCTGCGTGCCGCGAAAATAGACATCAAGGCCGCGCAACTGTTCGACCTGTCCGTATTGCGCGAGGTGTATGCCGAGCACCCCGGCCTGAAATGATCAGAGACCCACAGCGGTTTTCGGCGTGATCGGGATTTCGCCGCTGTACGGATCGACCGCTCGCACCGGCTGCGCGGCGCGGGCGGCCAGCAGTTCGGCCGCGATCGCGACGGCCATCTCGGGCGCGGTGCGTGCGCCGATGTCGAATCCCGCGGGCGAGTGCAGCCGCGACAGCGTCTCCTCGCCGAAACCACCTGCGCGCAGGTCCTCCATGCGCCGGATGTGCACCTGGCGTGACCCCATGGCGCCGAGATAGCCGACCTCGGGTAGTCGCAGCGCCACGGTGAGTAGTGGAATTTCGAATGTGGGATCGTGCGACAGCACGACTATGGCTGTGCTGCTGTCGATTTCACCTGCCGAGGAGAGGATGTTGAGGTAGCGGTGCGGCCAGTCGACCACCACCTCGGCGCCGGGAAACGATTCCGGCGTAGCGAAATTGGGGCGAGAGTCGCAGATGGTCACTCGGTAACCGAGCAACCTGGCCTGCACGGTGAGTGCGGCGGCGAAGGAATTGGCGCCGAAGATGATCAGGCGCGGCGGCGGAGCGAACGAGGCGACGAAGACATCGGAATCGGGTAGCGCGACCAATTCGGTGGCGTGCCGCTTGTCGGTGATCAGGTGCTGGCCGATCAGGTCGGCATCGGAGTTCCACACCACCGTGAAGACGGTGACCCTGCGGTGGGCCGCGATCTCGGCGGCGACCTCCGGGAACTCCGGGAAGTGTCTTCGAGAGAACGGTTCGGTGAAGACGTCCATCATTCCCTCGCCGTGCGCGCCCCCGTCCACGCCGCCGGCCACGCCGAAACGGTGCATCGCGCGGCGGCCGGTCCGCGCGGCCTGGAGCACGGACTCGTAGGCGATGTCCTCCAGCCCGCCCGCGGCGACCGATCCGTAGACGCCCCCGTCCGGGTCGACCAGCATCGCCGAGCCCACCGGTAAGGGCGCGGAGCCCACGGTGCGCACGATGGTGCCGAGTCCGCCGGTCCGGCCCGAGTACCACACCCGCAACAGGTCGTCGACGATGTCCCGCATCAGCTAGCTCCGATCACCGTGCGGTCGTGGCCGGGAAGTCACGATCGACGCCCGTCGCCAAATCGTCGCACGTGACGCACACCATATCGTTTCTGCCGGTCAAATAGGTGCGGGCGCCGGAATCTCCTGCGGCCGACCCACAAACCGCATTCCAGTGCTTGTGGGCTATAACAACAGGGTGTCCAGGTGTGTCGTGGAACACAGCGCGTGCGAGACCGCTGGGTGCCGCGAGCGCGGCGGCGAGCACCCGGGCGACCGCGTCGGCGCCGACATCGGGGGTGTCCACCGGCATGATCGCGGCGTAGCGCGCGGGGGTGCCGGCCGCGGCGATCAGGCCCGCCCGTAGCGATGCGCTCAGTCCGGTCGCCCAGTCCGCCGCCCAGACGTGCCGTACGCCCGGCGGCAGGTCGACGATCCCCGGCGTCGGGCCGGTCGCGCCGAGGACCACGATGACCGGGTCGCAACCTCCGCCGCGCAGCGCGGCGACCGTGGACCGCAGCCAGGCGCCGTCCTCGGCGAGCACTTTGGGTTTTCCGTAGCGGGTTCCGGCGCCCGCGGCGAGCACGACGCCCGCGCAGGGTGCGACGGCGGGGCGATCAGGGTCGGCCATGCCTCAAAGGTAATACCGGCCGGTCTGCGCCGCATGATGGGAAACCGGTGCTCAGGCGTGGTTCCGGAGCGACACGCCGAAGGCGATCCCTCCGCTTCCGGTGGCGGCTCGTCCGGTCGTATTCGATGCTGGTCCGATGACGGATCAGCGACGCGGTATCGCGGCGTTCGACGCGCTGTCCGCCGACGCGGCCTACCGGGCGGCGCTCGGCTGCTGCTCGTCGCCGGAGTTCGCGCGGTCGCTGGTCGCGGGCCGTCCGTACCGGAGCGTCGAGGCGCTGCTCGAGGCGGCGGACGGAGCGTTGGCACGGCTGCCGGAGTCCGAGCTCGACTCGGCCATGGCAGGTCACCCCAGGATCGGCGAACGACCGCATTCCGCCGCTTCGGCGCGGGAGCAGGCCGGAGTGGCGGGTGCGGCCGACGCGGTACGCGCGGCGCTCGCCGAGGGCAACCGCGCATACGAGGAACGGTTCGGGCACATCTACCTGGTGTGTGCGAGCGGAAAGTCGGGTGAGGAGCTGCTCGCGCTGCTCACTGCCCGGTTACGCAATGATCCCGAGACCGAAAGGCAGGTCGTGCGAACAGAATTGGGCAAGATCAATCGGATCCGGCTGCGGGCGCTGCTGGCGGAGCTGTCATGAGCACGCTGAGCACCCATGTGCTGGACGCGGTGCGCGGCGTGCCCGCCGCGGGTGTCACGGTGACGTTGTACCAGCAGGAGCGGCAGCTCGATTCGGGCGAAACAGGCGCGGACGGGCGAATCCGGGCATTGGGCGAAGCGCTCGAAGCCGGAACCTATCGGTTGGTGTTCGACACCGGCGCCTACTTCGCGGGTCAGGGGGTGGAGACCTTCTATCCCGAGGTGAGCATCGCGTTCGCCGTGACGGAGGAACGGCGCTATCACGTCCCATTGCTGTTGTCGCCCTTCGCCTTTTCCACCTATCGAGGGAGCTGAGCATGGAACTGACCGGGCCCATCGTGCTGACCGACCACCGATACGGCAAGGCGGAGAACCGGGTCGTCCGGATCCACCGGCAGAGCGCACGGCACGAGATTCGCGACGTGAACGTGTCCACGGTGCTGCGCGGCGATTTCGCCGACGCGTACGTCGCGGGCGACCAGGCGAAGGTCCTGCCCACCGACTCACAGAAGCAGACGGCCTATGCCTTCGCGAAGCGGCCCGGGTTGCGGGCCATCGAGGACTACGCGCTCGCGCTGGCCGATCATTTCGTCGCCGAGATCGAACCGGTGCGCAGCGCGCGTATCGAGGTCGACGAATACGCCTGGCAGCGCGTGACGGTCGACGGTGTGGAACATGATCACACCTGGGTGCGGCAGGGACCGGAAGTGCGCACCGCGGCGGTCACCGTGGCGGGGAAGGGCGCCGAGCGGCGGGCCTGGGTCGTCGGCGGGGTGAAGGACCTGATCATCCTCAAGTCGACCGGCTCGGAGTTCGCCGACTTCCTGAACGACGAGTTCACCGTGCTCGCGCCGACCCGTGATCGGATGCTGGCTACGTCACTGATCGCCGAATGGCGTTTCGCGAGCAGCGCGGGCATCGACTGGGACGAGGTCTACACCGGCGTGCGGGCGCGGCTGGTGGAGACCTTCGCGACGCTGCATTCGAAGGCGTTGCAGCAGACGCTGTTCGAGATGGGCAAGGCCGCGCTGACCGCGTATCCGGTGCTGGCCGAGATCCGGCTCGCGGCGCCGAACAAGCATCACTTCGACTACGACTTGGGCCGCTTCGGCATCGAGAACCACGGGGAGGTCTACCACGCCGACGACCGCCCCTACGGGCTGATCCACGCCACCGTTGCGCGGGCCGACGCGCCGGAAGCGGGTCCCGCGTGGAGCAGGTGACCGTCATCGCGGACTGCGCCGTCGCGACCGTCGACGCCCAGGGGACCGAGTACGCCCGCGGGTACGTCGTCGTGCGGGGCAACCGGATCGACGCGGTCGGCGCGGGGGATCCGCCGGACCTCGGCGCGGACGCGCGGCACGTCGACGGGCGCGGCTGCCTGCTGACGCCCGGGTTGGTGAACACCCACCAGCACCTCTACCAATGGATCACCCGCGGCCTGGCCACCGACCACACGCTGTTCGAATGGCTCACCACGCTCTATCCGGTCTGGGCGGGCATCGACGAGGACGGGGTGCGCGTGGCCGCCACCGGTGCGCTCGCCACTCTCGCGCGCACCGGGTGCACCACCACCACCGATCACCACTACGTGTTCCCGCGCGACGGCGGTGACCCGCTCGCCGCCGAGATCGCCGCGGCGGCGCAGGTGGGCCTGCGGTTCCATCCCTGTCGCGGCTCGATGGATCTGGGCGCGAGCGCGGGCGGCCTGCCGCCCGATCACCTGGTGGAACGCCTGGACGACATCCTCGCCGCGAGCGCGGAGGCCGTCGCGCGGTGGCACGACCCGTCGTCCGACGCCATGCTGCGGATCGCGCTCGCGCCGTGTTCGCCCTTCTCGGTCACCCCCGACCTGCTGCGCGAGTCGGCGGCGCTGGCCCGCGAGCTCGGGGTCCGGCTGCACACCCACCTCGCCGAGACCATCGACGAGCAGGACTATTGCCTGGCGACCTTCGGCTGTACGCCCGCGCGGTACCTGCAGCGGCTGGACTGGTTCGGTCCGGACGTCTGGTACGCGCACGCCGTCCACCTGGACGACGACGCGCTCGCCGCCCTCGCGGAGACCGGTACCGGCGTGGCGCATTGCCCCACGTCGAACGCGCGGCTCGGCGCGGGCATCGCCCGCGTGGCCGACCTGGTCCGCGCGGGCGTTGCGGTGGGGCTCGGCGTGGACGGCGCGGCGAGCAACGAGGCCGGTTCGATGATCGAGGAGCCGCGCCACGCCTTGCTGTGGGCGCGCAATCGGGGCGGCCCGCACGCGATGACCGTGCGCACCGCGCTGGAACTGGCCACCATGGGCGGCGCGCGGGTGCTCGGCCGCGCCGCCGACATCGGTTCGATCGAGGTCGGCAAGCTGGCGGACCTGGCGCTGTGGCGGCTGGACACCGCCGCGCACGCCGGGATCGCGGATCCGGTGACCGCACTGGTGCTCGGCTCGCCTCCACCGCTGGCGGCGCTGCTGGTGAACGGGCGCCAGGTGGTGCGCGACGGCGAGGTGCGGACGGTCGACACCGACGTGGTCGCCGCCGAGGTGGCGCGGGCGCAGGCGAAGCTGCTCGCGAAGGCGGGGTGAGCGACTCGCGCGCAGCAGCCCTCGGCGGCCCTGCCGGAGTGCGGGATCGGCCTACCGGCAGCGGGTGCTGTCGCCGTACGGCCTGTGCCGGTCGAAGCGGGGGACGTGGGCCGGGGGAGTTCGCCCACCTGCCTTACTGTGCCGCGAGCAGCATCGGGAACCGGGCGGTGCTGTCGGTGTGGCCGGGCCGGGAGTTGGTGCCGCGGCGCGCGGCACTCTCGCCCAGCCGCGTAGTTGGGCGTGGCGGGAATGCCGGGTGCGGTGGCGATATCGTCGCCCAGCCGTTCGTCGAGGAGAATCGTCACGCTGATCTGGGCGGGGTGTCGTGCCTGGTCAGGCCGGACGAGCAATACTGAAGCAGTGTCGGCTCGGACGGCCGGTAGGCGGGCGCGAGCCGTGGTGTCGCGGACGGCACGCCCGCGTAAGCGCGCGGCCGGGGCGGTTCCCGGGCGCGGGCGCCCGTCGCGCGGCGAGGTAACGGCCGCGCAATCTGACGTGCGTCGCGCGCAATACGGCGGCAACCGACTGGCTCTACGGTGACGGAGAGGCAGGAACGAGGTGAGACGTGGACCTGGACACGATTCGCGAGGTGGTGGTCGCTCGCGAGCGCGAAGACCTGGCCGTGCTCGGTGCGTCCACCGCGGTGCTCGCCGGAGGAACCTTCCTGTTCTCCGAGCCGCAGGATCAGCTGCTGCGCCTGGTCGACATCACCGGCCTGGGGTGGCCCGCGTTCGAGATCGTGGATGGCGGACTGGACATCGCCGCGACTTGCACCCTGGCCGAGTTCGCCGGAGCCGCGCCGGGCCGTGAGTTGGGGACGGGGGTGTTGCGCGACCCGTGGCCGGGGACCGCGCTGTTCGCCCGGTCCTGCCGGGCGCTGCTGGCCTCGCACAAGATCTGGCGCACCGCGACCGTCGGGGGCAACGTCTGCCTGGCGTTGCCCGCGGGTGCGGTGCTCGGCGCGCTGGTGGCGCTCGACGGAACGGCGCTGGTGTGGGCCGCGGACGGCGCCGATCGGGAGATTCCGATGCGGGAGTTCGTCCTCGGTCCGGGTCGTACGGCGCTGCGGCCCGGCGACGTGCTGCGCTCGATTCGCCTGCCGCGCTCGAGTCTGTTGGCCCGCACCAGCTTTCGAAAGATCGCGCTCGCCCCGCTCGGCCGATCCGGCGCCGTCGTGATGGGGCGGAGGGAAGGCAGTGGCCGTAGCGCGGTCACGATCACAGCCGCCACGATCAGGCCCGTCGTCCTGGACTTCGCCGCCCCGCCCTCCGAGGGCGAGATGCGCGATGCCATGCACACGATCGACTCGGCGTTGTGGTTCGACGATCCGCACGGGTCGCCGGAGTGGCGCAGGCATGTCTCGGGAGTGCTCGCCGACGAGGTCGCCGCGGAACTGCGGGGAAGCTGATGCGATTCGAAGTGGACGGCAGGACCGTCGACATCGCGGCGCGGCCGGGTCAGTGCCTGCGGACGGCGCTGCGCGACAGCGGCAACCTGGCGGTGAAGAAGGGCTGTGACACGGGCGATTGCGGGGCCTGCTCGGTGCTGGTCGACGGAATGACGGTGCACTCCTGCGTCTTTCCCGCCTTTCGCGCCGCCGGACGCGCTGTCACCACCGCCGCCGGACTCGGAACGCCCGAGCATCCGCACCCGGTGCAGCGCCGGTTCGTCGCCGACGCCGCGTTCCAATGCGGGTTCTGCACCGCGGGCATGGTGGTCACGGCCGCGGGGCTCGGGTGTGCCGCCGACGAGCAGGCCGGCGTGTCGGGCGACGAACTCGCCGAGCTGATGAAGGGCAACCTCTGCCGCTGCACGGGTTACCGCGCCATCCGCGCCGCGCTGGGCGAGCAGCTCACTCCGGACGATCCTGCCGCCGTCGCACCGGATCCGGCCGCGGCGATCGTAGGAGCGTGCGCCCCGGCCGGGCCGCGCATCGTTTCCGGACGCGAGCCGTACACCTTCGACTTGCCGCGACCGGGCGACGCCGACACCGCGCCGCTGCACGTCGCGGTGCTGCGAAGCCCGCACCCGCATGCGCGAATCCGCTCGATCGGCACCACCGCCGCCGAGGCACTACCCGGCGTGCACGCGGTGTTCACCCATGCCGACGCGCCGGACGTGCCGTTCTCCACCGCGCGGCACGAGCTGCGCACCGACGACCCCGACGACACCTACGTGCTCGACCGCACGGTTCGCTTCGTGGGGCAGCGGGTGGCCGCGGTGGTGGCCGACAGCGTCGCGATCGCACGCGAGGGATGCCGTCTGCTGGAGGTCGACTACGAGGTCCTGCCCGCGGTGTTCGATCCGCAGGACGCGCTGCGCCCCGACGCGCCGAAACTGCACGGCGACAAGCCCCCCTCGGCCCGGATCGTCGATCCCGGCCGCAACCTGGTCGCCGAACTGCACGGCGAGGTGGGTGACGTCGCCGCGGGTCTGGCTGCCGCGGCGCATGTCGTACGCGGCGTCTGGGATTCGCCGCGGGGTCAGCATGTGCACTTGGAGACACACGGCGGCGTCGGCTGGCTGGACGACGCCGGACGCCTGGTCATCCGGTGCAGCACCCAGGTCCCGTTCCTGGTCCGCGACGAATTGTGCCGCCTGTTCGGCCGGTCGTCCGCGCAGGTGCGGGTATTCGCGGCCAGGGTCGGTGGCGGGTTCGGCGCGAAACAGGAGATGCTGGCCGAGGACCTGATCGCGCTGGCCGTGCTGCGCACCGGCAGACCGGTGCAATACGAGTTCACGCGCTCCGACGAATTCACCGCCGCGACCTGCCGCCATCCCATGCGGGTCGCGGTGACGGCGGGGGCCGACGCGCGCGGTGTGCTGACCGCCTTGGCCGTCGACGTGCTCGCCGACACCGGCGCGTACGGCAATCACAGCGGCGGGGTGATGTATCACGGCGTCGGTGAGTCGGTGGAGCTGTACCGCTGTGCCAACAAGCGGGTCGACGCGCAGGCGGTGTACACCAACAACGTCCCCTCCGGCGCGTTCCGCGGATACGGCCTCGGGCAGGTGATCTTCGCGGTGGAGTCGGCTCTCGACGAACTCGCGCACGCGCTCGGCATGGACCCGTTCGAACTGCGCCGCACCAACGCGGTAGTGCCGGGCGACCGGTTCGTCGGCGCCGCGGTGAACGAGAGCGACCTCATGTTCGGCAGCTACGGCCTGGACCAATGCCTCGACCTCGCCGAACGAGCGCTGCTGCGCGGCAACGACGTGCACGCGCCCGGCCCGGAGTGGCGGGTGGGTACGGGCATGGCCGCCGCGATGATCGCGACCGTCCCGCCGCGCGGTCACCGGTCGACCGCGACGGCCGCGCTGCTGCCCGACGGCCGCTACGAGATCCGGGTCGGCACGGCGGAATTCGGCAACGGAACGACGACGGTGCACGCGCAGCTCGCCGCTACCGCGCTGGACACCGAGGTGGACCGCATCGTGGTCCGGCACGGCGACACCGACCTGGTGGACCACGACACCGGCGCGTTCGGCTCCACCGGCATCGTGGTCGCGGGCAAGGCCGTCTACGCGGCGGCGTGCGCGTTGCGCGGGCTTCTGCTGGCCAGGGCGGCGGAACTGACCGGCGTCGCCGAGCGGGACTGCGCGCTGAACTCCGGCGGCGTGCACTGCGGCGACCGGCTGCTCACCGCCGCCGAACTGCTGACCGGTGGCGACCTCACCGCGCGCGCCGAGCACGACGGCAGTCCCAGGTCGGTGAGCTTCAACGTGCACGCTTTCCGCGTCGCCGTGCACCCGGACACCGGGGCGGTGCGCATCCTCCAATCGATCCAGGCCGCCGACGCGGGGACGGTGCTCAACCCGGTGCAGTGCCGCGGGCAGATCGAGGGCGGCGCGGCTCAGGCCATCGGCACGGCGCTGTACGAGGACATGCGCAGCGCGCACGGTGTGGTGGGTGCGCAGACCCTGCGGCACTACCACATACCGCAATTCGCCGACGTACCGCGCACAGAGGTCTACTTCGCCGAGACGTCCGACTCGCTCGGTCCGTTGGGGGCCAAGTCGATGAGCGAATCGCCGTACAACCCGGTCGCGCCCGCGCTGGCCAACGCGATCCGCGACGCGGTCGGCGTGCGGCTGTACGGGCTGCCGATGACCGCGGACCGGGTCTGGGCCGCCCTGCGGGAGAAGGGATCACGATGACGAAGGTGCCGGAGAACGTCCGCGCCCGGATCGAGGCGATGCTCGACGCGGTCGACACCGAGCTGCGCCGCCGATACCCCGGCTCGAACGGTCGCTCGCAACCGATCCACACCGTGTACGTCCCGGCCGACCGGGTCACCGAGGAGACTCCCGGGGAATGGGGCGCGACCGCGGTCGAACTACTCGACCGCCACCACGATCTGCTGACCACTCTCGACGGCACCGATTCGCTTCCCGACGTGCGCAAACGGCTGGAAGCCGACCCGGTCCAGGATCTGCGCATCGACTTCGAGGACGGCTACGGCCTGCGCGCCGACGCCGAGGAGGACCGCGCGGCCACGGCGGCGGGCGCGGTGCTGGCTGCCTGGGCACGGCGCCCCGGAGGCCCGGCGAGCAGCGGCATCCGGATGAAGGGTTTGGGCGGCGGCGAGCGTCGCCGCGCGCTGCGCACGCTCGGCCTCGTGTTGGAGGGCGCGGGCGGCGTGCCCGAGGGGTTCGTCTTCACGGTGCCGAAGATCCGTGCGGCGCAGCAGGTTCCCGCCCTGGTGCAGCTGTGCGTAGGGCTGGAACGCGGGTACGGCATCGCCGAGGGCAGCCTGTGCTTCGAACTACAGATCGAGAGCCCGCAGGCGATCCTGGCCGCGGATGGCACCGCGCCGGTGGCCGCCATGCTCACCCTCTCCGAAGGACGATGCAGCGCGTTGCATTTCGGTACGTACGACTACACCGCCGCTTGTGGGGTCGCCGCACCGGATCAGGCGCTCGACCACCCGGCCGCCGATTACGCCAAGGCGGTCATGCAAGTCGCGGCCGCGCAGACCGGGGTGTGGGTATGCGATGGTTCCACCCAGATCGTGCCCGACGCCGACCCGGAGGCCGCGCTGCGCAACCACCACCGATTGGTTGCCCGGGCGTTGCGGCGCGGGTACTACCAGGGCTGGGACATGCATCCGGGTCACTTGGTCACCCGCTGGCTGGCCACCTACGACTTCTTCCGCCGGGCGATCGACGTCGCGGTGCCGCGCCTGCGGGACTACCTCGCTCGACGCGGCGGCGACATCGTCGACGAGCCCGCCACCGCGGAAGCGCTGGCCGCCACGGTGCTCCGTGGCATCGATTGCGGTGCCCGCCCGGACACGGGGACTCCGGAACTCACCGAGACGGTTCTGCGAGCCCTGGCGGCACGCGCGCCGATACCGGAGGCGCCGTGATCGGCCATCCGAACGGGACGATCCCGCACGACACAGGAGACGCGATGCGTGACCGGGGCGACGACGACGAATTCACGCTGCTGCCGGACCTGGCGGTCCGGCCGCTGGGCGGTTCGGTGATCTGGGCGAACGACGAATTCTTCGCGGAGAAAGAGAATCTGATCAACCCGGGGCCCGCCCAGTACCGGCCGTCCGACTTCGGGCACAAAGGACAGATCTACGACGGCTGGGAGACCCGCCGACACCGCGGGCAACCCGGCGACGACGCCGCGATCGTGCGGCTCGGCGTGCCCGGCGTGATCCGCGGGATCGTGGTGGACACGGCGTGGTTCAAGGGCAATTACCCGCCCGCCGTCTCGGTGTCCGCGTTGGAGGTCGAGGACTATCCGCCCGCGGAAACCATCGCCGCACGCGACGATTGGGTGATGCTGGTCGATCGCTCGCCGATTGCGGGCGACCACCGCAATCATTTCGCCGTCGAGAACGAGAAGCGCTGGACGCATGTGAAACTCACCATGCACCCGGACGGCGGCGTCGCCAGGCTGCGGGTGCACGGCGAAGGACGGCCCGACCCGCGCCTGCTCGGCCTCGGCCCGCTGGACCTGGCCGCGCTGGAGAACGGCGCGCTGGTGCTGGACTGCTCAAATCGCTTCTACAGCTCGCCGAACCAGTTGCTGTATCCCGGCCGGGCCCGGTCCATGGGTGAGGGCTGGGAGACCGCCCGCCGCAGGGACGACGGCAACGACTGGGTGCGCATCCGCCTGGCCGGGCCGGGACTGATCCGGCTCGCCGAGCTGGACACGTCCTACTTCCTGGGCAACAGTCCGGGCGCCGCCCGGCTGACCGGTCGCACCAACGACGGCACCGAGTTGGAGTTGTTGCCGCGCACCCCGCTTCAACCCGACACCAGGCACCGGTTCCCGATCGCGCCGATGGCGGCGTCGGTGGAGGAGGTGCGGCTGGACATCTACCCGGACGGCGGGCTGGCGCGGCTGCGCCTGTACGGAGAGCTCGGCGCATGAGCGGGCGAACGCCGGCAGTGTGTCGGGCTGCGCCTGCTCGGCGTATGTACGCGTGGGCGTCCGCACGGTGTGAAGCTGCGCCTGCGGGGCGAGCTCGGCACATGAACACGCGGGCATCGGGAGCGCGTACCGAGTTGTGTTTTCGTGAGGCGCGCTGATGAGGGATTTCGTCGGCTACGGCCCGCGTCCGCCGGACCCGCAGTGGCCGGGAGAGGCGCGGATCGCGGTCCAGTTCGTGCTCAACTACGAGGAGGGCGGCGAGAACAACGTCCTCGACGGTGACGAGTTCTCCGAGACGTTCCTGTCGGAAATGACTCCCGCCGAAGCCTTTCCGAACCGCCACATGAGCATGGAGTCGCTCTACGAGTACGGCTCACGCGCCGGGTTGTGGCGAGTGCTGCGCGTCTTCGAACGACGCGGGTTGCCGCTGACGATCTTCGCGGTCGCCCGAGCTCTGCAACGCAACCCGGAGGCGGTGGCCGCCTTCGGCGAATTTGGCCATGAGATCGCCTGCCACGGTCTGCGCTGGAAGTCCTACCAGCTCACCGACCGCGACACCGAGCGTGCGCACATGGCCGAGGCGGTGCGCGTCCTCACCGAACTGACCGGCTCCGCGCCGCTGGGCTGGTACACCGGCCGCGATTCGCCGAACACCAGAGAGCTGGTGGTCGAGCACGGCGGTTTCGCCTACGACGCCGACTCCTATGCCGACGACCTGCCCTATTGGGTGCGGGTGCTCGACCGCGACCACTTGGTGGTGCCCTACACCTTGGACACCAACGACATGCGATTCGCCTCGCCCGCCGGTTTCCCCACCGGCGAACAATTCTTCGCACACGTCCGCGACGCCTTCGACGTCCTCTACCGCGAAGGGGCGGAAGGTAATCCGAAAATGCTGTCCATCGGCCTGCACTGCCGCCTCATCGGCCGCCCCGCCCGCACCGCCGCCTTGGAACGCCTACTCGACCACATCCAGTCCTACGACCAGGTCTGGATCACCCGCCGCATCGACATAGCGCGACATTGGCGCGCGGTGCACCCACCGGTTGCATCCTTTTGAGTTCGCCCGGACCGCAACCCAGCAACGAAGTAGCCGAACCATCATATGAGCGTTGGCTTTCAGAGCCGGAAAGCGATAGGTGCGCACGCCGAGGTGAGACGCGAAAAGTGGGGGCTATCACCGGCATTCAGTCATTCATATGCTTCGTGGCGACAGTGAAGACGAGTGCCGGAACTAGTTCTCGCGTTCATGACGGCAGGAAAAAACATGACGAAGAAAATCGCGGCCACCGTGCTGGTCACCGCCGCCCTATCACTGCCGGTCATGGCCACCGCGCCCGCCGCGATAGCCGACCCGCTCAGCACTGGTTCATCCTCCGGCTCGGGCAAAACAGTGAACAATCTGATCTGCTCGATCCGTAGCTACCTCGGCATGGGCGGCTGCGTCTACCTTCCCTGACGCGTCGCGAGTGGCACATGGCTGTGGCGAAACGCGAAAAGACCTCTCGCTGATGTGGCGGTCGTCGGGCGGCTCGTGGCGGGCGTCAGAGGTCGGTGCGGGGTTCGCGTGGTCGGAGGTGGCGGGTCAGCGTCGTGAGCGCGTCGAGCACCTCGCGTAGTGCGGCCGGGTCGTTGTCGGCCAGTGCCGCTGCCACCGCGTCGTCCACGGGTGTTGCTCGTATTTCGGCGACTCGGGGTGAGGCATGGTCGGCCGCGCGGACGAGGGTGCGCCGGCGGTCGCGTGGGTCGACCGTCGAGGTGATCGCACCGGCCTCCTTGAGTCTGGCGACGGCGGTGGATACCGCGCTTTGCGGTAATCCGGTGCGGGTGGCGATCTCGCCCACGGTGCTGTCCGGGTGCTCGAGGATGTCGCTCGACACGACGAGCACGGGGCGGTGTCCGCCGCCGAGTCCCGCCGTCGGCAGCGCCTCCTCACCGATCTTCATCAACGTCCGGCCCAGCAGGAACAGTTCGACTCCGTCCACGACGGAGAACTTTACATCAATTCAGATGCATCAGATTTGATGTATCTGAATTGATGGCTTAGCCTTGTTCGCATGAACACGATTGCCACCGGCACTCTCGAAGTCCCCGGAGCCGACCTGTACTACGAAGTTCGCGGCAGCGGCCCGATGCTCGTGATCTCGCAGAGCGGCGAGGGGGACGCGCGGCGCAGCGAAGATCTGGTCCGTCATCTGGAGCGGCGCTTCACCGTCGTCACGTACGACCGGCGCGGACTGTCCCGCAGCGTCCTTCGCGATCCGGGCGCTCCCGCCTCGGTCGCGACGCACGCCGACGACGTCTATCGCCTGCTCTCGACGTTGACCGACGAGCCCGTGGCAATGCTCGGTTGCAGCATGGGCGCGGCCATCGGACTGCATCTGGCGGTCGAGCACCCGGACCGGCTGCACACTCTCGTCGCGCACGAGCCCGTCACGCCGTGGCTGCTCGCCGCCGCCGACCGCGCCGCCCATATGGGCGAACTCGAACACTGCGAGCAGGTGTTCGCCGAGCTCGGCTGGCAGGCGGCGCTCGCTCCGATGGTGCGGACGCTGGGGATCGATCCGAAGAGCCAGGATCGCGAACCCGACGTGACCGCACCGCCGCTCGGCCCCGAGCGCGCCGCGAATTTCGAATATTTCCTCGGGCACGACTTCGCCGCGATCCGCGCCGACCACCTCGACGTCGCGGCCTTGCGCCAGTCGCCGGTACGCATCGTCCCGGCCTGCGGCAGCACCACACCGCAGCACGTCTTCGACTACAAGGCCGCCCACGAGTTGGCGGCACTGCGCGACGTGCCGGTGGTGGAATTTCCCGGCGGGCACAACGGGAATCTGACGCATCCGGCCGGATGGGCCGCGCGGGTCGGCGAAATCTTGTCGAACCACACGTTATTGGCGGGATAGAGCCTAGTCCGGCTCGCTACATCATTGCCGCAGACGGACTGATCCTGCGCCCAGGTCGGGGACAATGCCCATGCGCATGCCCGCTCAGCGGCCCAGCCTGCCGTACGGCACGAGATACCCGGGATCCGTTCGGCTTCGCCAACCGCGCTCGGTCGGTTCCAGCGCCCGGCCGCTGGCAGTGGGGTCCTTCGGCCACGGCTCGCTTATGTGAATCTGAATGTCGTCCTGAAGGATTCGCACCAACTCCATCGCGAAGCCCTCTGCCGTGCCGCTGCCCGACTTGGTGGGGTCGAGCGCCGCGGAGGTGCCTGCATCCGGCACTCCAATGCTCACCCAAGCTTTCGGTACCGGGCGATCGGACTGCTCGCCGAATCTCCGCCAGTCCTCGGTGTACTCGGTGCTGATCTGTGCCGAGAACCCCAGGGATTGCTCGATATCAGCGGCCAGCAGCCGGGCACCTCGGACTGCTTCGTCTACGTCCATGACCTCATCGTGCGAGTTCTACGGAGTTCTCGCGACGCACAGCGGCCCGTACCCGAGAATGCATATTGAAGTACGGGCCGCGTCTTGGCGAGCAGGAAGCGTGCTCACTCTGAGAAATCGAACCCGCCATCGGTGATGGTTGCCGTGAAGGCGTCCCAGTCGGAGGGCGTGAAGATCAACGCTGGGCCGGTGGAGTTCTTGGAGTCACGGACACCGACCATGCCCCCGGTGAGATGTGCGACCTCGACGCAGTCTTTGCCAGTGCCGCTGCGACTGCTTTTGAACCACTTCGCCGTCGATAGGTCGGCACTCACGCTCCGTACTCCTCTGCAATTGCCACCAGCAGCGCCCGGGACTCGTCCTCGCTCAGTGCCGCGCTCTCGACACTTGACCGCGCGGTCTGGTACTGCTCGATCTCGTCGGGTTTGTCCAGGTACAGGGCCCCAGTGTAGCCCTCGACGTAGACCACGGGCGGCTCGGTCAACGACGGGTTCGGGTGTTCGGGAAACTCCAGCAAGACAAAGGAACCTGCTTCCAATCCGAGGTAGGAACCGGCGTTCAGTGGAACGATTCGGATGGATACGTTCGGCAAGCGGCTCAGCTCCGCCAAATGACTGGACTGGGCTGCCATGACCGCAGTGCCGCCGATCTGGTGGCGCAACGTCGCCTCGCTCAGTCTCACGTCGAGGCTGAATCGGTCGGGTGGTTCCTGAAGGCGCGCTTGTCGTTTGGTGAGCAACTCTATGTGCCGCTCGATCGCGTCATCGGTCAACGCTGGGATGAAGGCTTTGGCGACGGCACGTCGGTAGTCGGCTGTCTGCACCAAACCTGGCAGCAACGTTAATTGAAACGACGTGACATGGCAGGCCGCCTGTTCGAGCACGACGAACAGGTCTGTGTTGGCAAACATCGCGTCGCTGTAGGACTGCCACCAGCCGGTCTTACGTGCCTCTTCCGCCAGCCAGAGCAGCGCCTGCCGGTCGTCGTCAATCGCGTCGTACACATCGCACAGTGCTCGGATCACCATCTTCTTGACCATGGCGACTTGGCCGTTCTCCAAGCGCCACAACGTTTGTGAACTCATCTCCGACAGCTTGGCCGCCTTGTCCCTGGTGAGTCCGGCGTGCTCGCGCAACTCGAGCAAGCGTCGAGCCAGCAGTCTGCGTGGCAGAGTCGTCGTCTGGGCTGCCATGCGAACCCCCACCCTTCGTTAGCAGTGCTACGTGATCATTCCAGTTGATCTGGAGTGAATCCATCCGAAGCAAATCATATTGTTATTACTCCATTTTCGAGCTTGATGGTGCTGTACTCGGTGTGCGGCAGGCGGCTGGGATGAGCGAGGTAGCCACGCCGGGGCCGCAAATCAGACGAATCGCTTCGAAGATATTGGGGGTATCCGATGAATACGCAGCTTGTGAATGTCGGGTCGGCTCTCCGCTCGACCGTGAGCGGGGAAGTGCCGAAAGCAATCGGGCTCGTTCGCAACGACGTGTCCGGCCCGGACGCACTACGGCATGCCGATGCAGTGCGGCGGCATGCTCTCGCGCTCGGCTACCGATACGTCTATACGGTTCGTCCACCGGTCGATGTCGATGATCCGATCGGGTACGTGCTCGCGATCGCGGGCGGGCTAGAGATCGAGGTGATCGTTGTTTTCGATCTCGAGCATGTGGACAACCGGCCCGCGTTGGTCTGTGACGCGGGGTTCGATCTGGAAACTGTTTGCCCGCAGTGCACTTGGGCGCGGTCGGCGCAGGCTGGGCCGAGGGTCGGAGCAGGGGCGGCGTGATGAATCGACACGTGATCGTCGTTCCGCCGCGCGCCTGCGCATCCGCTGATCTCGAGGTGGCGCACCAGCAGATGCAGCGTCATCGTGCCTGCCGGATCGAGCAGTGCGCCTGGAAGTGGGTCGCCTACTGCACGTTGGTGCAGAGCGGCCGGATGGTGCCGCAGCAGTTCAGCCCGCGAGAGCGGGCTCATCGTCGCGGTATCGCCTTCCCCATCGACCACAGCGAGCGTGGACCGGCGCTCGAGGGGACGCCGGACGTGGTGACCTTTCAACAGGTGCTCGACGGGCTCGCGCGGCCGGCGCTGTCTACACCGGACGCAGACAACAGCTGCGCCGTGGAAGGCGAGCGGCCGTGGGCGTGTGGCACATAGTGCAGAGCGTTCTCGCCGTGGTCGGGGGTGGCGCGTTCGCCGCGGTCGGGATCGCGTGTGTCTGGCCGATCGCCCGGCCGCGCCGTCCCGGCCCCGCGCGCGGGGCCACCCGAGCCCGTTGTTCGTTGCGGTCGGTGACCTGGCCCGAGGCGTGGACGTGTAACCGGCCGGGGCGAACATTCACGCTCGCGGACGCTCATCGCGCGATGCAGTTGCATCGTGAACACGACTGTCCCCGCAAGCGCGCCGCCTTCGCGGCATTGGTCGCGGCCGGGCGGATGACGCCGGACTCCGCGCGACGACACCGGCTATGGGGATGGTCCGAGGAATCCGACTGACGGCTTTCGGGGGCGCATGGTGGGGTGCCGAAGCGGGCATGGTCGGGTGCCGAAGCGCGCATGGCGGGCAGCTGTGGAGCGCGCATGGCGGGCGGAGAGACACGCTCCGGGTTCGGAACCGAGGAAGCCGGGCGATCGGAGCCGGTGATCGACGCGTGGCGTGGGCCACAGTGGTCCTGTGAAGGTCCTCACAGTTGGGAATGGCGGAGCCGGGATAAGGGGGCCGCTCGCCGATCGCTAACAGTACAAGCGTTACGCTAAAATCCCACGTCAGAGCTACCGGCCGGTAGATTGCACTACTGCAATTCGAGGGCAAATTTTGCAGACTTAGCAAAGAGGGCGGAAAACCTAGCTCAGATTCACACTAACAACAGGTAGACGCCTATTTCTTCATGTGCCATCGTGTGGAAGTACACCCCAAGGGCCTAGCAAGCCTGCAAATCGCCGCTCCAGCAGTACGAGCTGTTTCGTAGCTCGACCGGGCGGCAGCACCGAACGAGGAAGTGGAGTCACAGATGTCGACCACCGGCACCCCGAGGACCACCGCGGAAATCCAGAAGGATTGGGACACCAACCCGCGCTGGAAGGGCGTCACCCGTAACTACACCGCGGAGCAGGTGTCGAAGCTCCAGGGCACGGTCGTCGAGGAGGCCACCCTCGCCCGCCGCGGCTCGGAGATCCTGTGGGATCTCGTCAACAACGAGGACTACATCAACTCCCTCGGCGCTCTCACCGGCAACCAGGCGGTCCAGCAGGTCCGCGCCGGCCTGAAGGCCATCTACCTGTCGGGTTGGCAGGTCGCCGGTGACGCGAACCTGTCCGGCCACACCTACCCCGACCAGTCGCTGTACCCGGCCAACTCGGTTCCGTCCGTGGTCCGCCGCATCAACAACGCGCTGCTGCGCGCCGACGAGATCGCCAAGGTCGAGGGCGACACCTCGGTTCAGAACTGGCTGGCCCCGATCGTCGCCGACGCCGAGGCCGGCTTCGGTGGCGCGCTGAACGCCTACGAGCTGCAGAAGGCCATGATCGCCGCCGGCGCCGCCGGTGTGCACTGGGAGGACCAGCTGGCCTCCGAGAAGAAGTGCGGCCACCTGGGCGGCAAGGTGCTGATCCCCACCCAGCAGCACATCCGCACCCTGACCTCCGCGCGTCTGGCCGCCGACGTCGCCGACGTGCCGTCGGTGATCATCGCCCGCACCGACGCCGAGGCCGCCACCCTGATCACCTCGGACGTGGACGAGCGCGACCGTGAGTTCCTGGACGGCACCCGCACCCCCGAGGGCTTCTTCGGTGTGAAGAACGGCATCGAGCCCTGCATCGCGCGTGCCAAGGCCTACGCCCCCTACGCCGACCTCATCTGGATGGAGACCGGCGTGCCGGACCTCGAGGTCGCGCGCAAGTTCGCCGAGGCCGTCCGTGGCGAGTTCCCGGACCAGCTGCTGGCCTACAACTGCTCGCCGTCCTTCAACTGGAAGGCGCACCTGGACGACGCGACCATCGCGAAGTTCCAGCGTGAGCTCGGCGCGATGGGCTTCAAGTTCCAGTTCATCACCCTGGCCGGCTTCCACTCGCTCAACTACGGCATGTTCGACCTGGCCTACGGCTACGCCCGCGAGGGCATGACCGCCTTCGTCGACCTGCAGGAGCGCGAGTTCAAGGCCGCCGCCGAGCGTGGCTTCACGGCCATCAAGCACCAGCGTGAGGTCGGCGCGGGTTACTTCGACACCATCGCCACCACCGTGGACCCGAACACCTCCACCGCGGCGCTCAAGGGCTCCACCGAAGAGGGCCAGTTCCACTGAGCCGTTCGAAAAACACAACTGGTGCTCGCCAAGGGAAGTGAGGTTCCCGACGTGAAAACCGACAATCCTCTACTCCGGTAGGGGTGTACTGCCCTCCCCGCTGAACAGCCCCGGCGGGGAGGGCATCCCTATACCTTGGACCATCGAAGGGCGCGCTCACACCGGAGCGACACCTTCGCAGACCAGCCACCCCAGAGCCAGACAACCCAGCAGGAGCGGGACGTGAGCAGCGAAAAGATCCAACGCGTCGGTGTCATCGGCGCCGGCCAGATGGGCGCCGGAATCGCGGAGGTGTGTGCCAGGGCGCACGTCGACGTACTGGTGTACGAGCAGACCCGGGAACTGGCCGCGGCGGGCCGCGCGCGCATCCTGCGGTCCCTCGATCGCGGCGTGAGCAGCGGCAAGATCACCGAGCGCGAACGCGAGCAGGCCGCCTGGCGGCTGCGGTTCACCTCCGACCTCGGCGACTTCGCCGACCGTCAGCTGGCGGTCGAGGCGGTGCTCGAGGACGAGAAGGTGAAGACGAGCATCTTCGCCGAGCTCGACAAGGTCGTCACCGACCCTTCGGCCGTGCTGGCCTCCAACACTTCCTCCATCCCGATCATGAAGATCGCGGTCGCCACGGCGAACCCCGAGCGCGTGGTCGGCATGCACTTCTTCAACCCCGTCCCGGTGCTGCCGCTGGTCGAGCTGGTCACCACGCTCAAGACCAGTGAGTCGGTCTCCGCGCGGGCCGAGGCGTTCGCGGGCGACGTGCTCGGCAAGCAGGTCGTGCGCTCGGCCGACCGCTCCGGTTTCGTGGTCAACGCGCTGCTGGTGCCGTACCTGCTGTCGGCGATCCGGATGGTCGAGTCCGGCTTCGCCACCAAGGAGGACGTCGACAAGGCGATGGTGCTCGGCTGCGCCCACCCGATGGGCCCGCTGGCGCTGACCGACCTGGTCGGCCTGGACACCGTGAAGTCCATCGCCGACTCGATGTACGGCGAGTTCAAGGAGCCGCTGTACTCGGCACCGCCGCTGCTGATGCGCATGGTCGAGGCGGGACTGCTCGGCAAGAAGACCGGCGCGGGTTTCTACCAATACAACAATCGCTAGATCTCTGAAGTCTCGCGTCCGAGCGTCCGTTGCCCGCGCCCGTGGCGAAGGCGCAACGGACACTCGGACGTGAGACGGGCCGCGACCGGTAGGAAACGGCGCCGGCGAACCTCGACGCGGAGTCGACCAGAAATCGGTGTCGCCGGGCCGTTGACGGCAATCGGCATAAGCTGCACAACAGCCGGGCCATGGTGACGGCTCGGCTGGGTATCCGGAGCGCAGCGCCGGGTCGATCCGTCGATCCCGGCAAGGGCCGCGCAGGTGATCGAAAGAAGGTATCCCGCTCATGGTGAACGTGACCGACGGCTACGGGTCGAGCATCCTCGGCTATCCCAGGATCGGGCCGCACCGCGAACTCAAGCGGGCCCTGGAGGCCTACTGGCACGGTTCGCTCGACCGAGAGAAGTTGCTCGCGGTCGGCCGTGAGATCCAGGAGACCCAGTTCAACGAGCTGGCCGCTACCGGACTGACCCAGGTGCCGGGCAATACCTTCTCGTTCTACGATCACGTGCTCGACAACGCGCTGTTGTTCGGTGCGGTGCCCAAGCGGTTCGAGCCGTATCGCGAGGGCCTGCATCCGCTGGACTTCTACTTTCTGATGGCGCGCGGCCGTCCGGACCTGCCGCCGCTCGAGCTGGTCCGGTTCCTGGGTACGAACTACCACTACCGCCAGCCGGAAATGGACGCCGACACCGAGTTCTCGCTGCACCCCGAGGCGCTGCTCGACGAATTCGACCGCGCGAAGGCGGTCGACATCGAACTGCGGCCGGTGGTCCTCGGACCGGTGTCGCTGCTGCTGCTGTCCAAGGCCGGGCACATCCCCGGCGAGTCGGGCGGATTCGACACGCTGAGCCTGCTGGACAAGCTGCTGCCGGTCTACGAGGAACTGTTCGAGATCCTCGCCAAGCGCGGCGCCACCTGTGTGCAGCTGGACGAGCCCGCGTTCACCAGCGAGCGCACGCCCGCGGAACTGGCCGCGTTCGAATCGGCCTATCACCGGTTGGGCAGGGCCCCGCTGCGTCCGCGCATCCTGGTCACCGGACAGTACGGCGATTTCGGTGAGGCGCTGGCCATTCTCGCGAGCACGAACATCGAGGCGATCGGCCTCGACCTCGCCAGTCACCGGATGCGCCCGGAGGATCTGGCCGAGGTGCCCGGCATCCGCCGCAAGCGCTTGTACGCGGGCGTGATCAGCGGCCGCAACGTGTGGCGCGCCGACCGCTACGTCACGCTGGAATACCTGAACGAACTGGCGCAGGTGTGCCCGGACCTGGTCGTCTCGACCGGGACCACGCTGCTGCACGTGCCCTACGACCTGCTGGTCGAATACGACATCGAGGGGCATGTCGCCGATCGGCTCGCGTTCGCGAAACAGAAGGTGGGCGAGGTGGTCTCGCTCGCCAAGGCGCTCACCGAAGGCCCGTCGGACAAGTGGCGCAAGCGGCCGACCGAGGTGCACTTCAAGCAGAAGCACGCGGTGCGGCAACGGGTCTACGCGATCACCTCGGACATGCGCTCGCGGGAGCCCTACGAGGTGCGCCGGGAAGCCCAGCAGCGCAAGCTGAACCTGCCTCCGGTGCCTGCGACCACGCTCGGCTCCTTTCCGCAGACCGCCCGGATTCGCCAGGCGCGCTACGAGCTCGGCGAGGGCAGGTTGTCCTACGAGGAGTACCGCAAGCGGATCGAAGCCGAGATCGAGGCGACGATCCGGTTGCAGGAGGACATCGGCCTGGACGTGCTGGTGCACGGCGAGCACGAGCGCAACGACATGATCCAGTATTTCGCCGAGCTGCTCGACGGTTTCGCGACCACCCGCTTCGGCTGGGTGCAGGTGTACGGATCGCGCTGTGTGCGGCCGCCGATCATCTACGGCGACGTGTCGCGCCCGGCGCCGATGTCGGTGGAGTGGATCACCTACGCGCAGTCGCTCACCGACCGGCCGGTCAAGGGCATGGTGACCGGGCCGGTCACCATGATCGCCCGCTCGTTCGTCCGGCAGGACCAGCCGCTGCACGAGACTGCCGACCAGGTGGCGCTGGCCATCCGCGACGAAGTGGTGGACCTGGAGAAGGCGGGCATCGCGATCATCCAGGTCGACGAGCCCGCGATCCGGGAGATGCTGCCGCTGCGCCCGGAGGGGCGCGCCGAGTACCTGCGCTGGGCGATCGGCGCGTTTCGTCTGGCCACCTCGGGGGTGCAGGCGGAAACGCAGATCCACACGCACATCGGGTATTCCGGCCGCGCCGAGGTGGTCGAGGCGATCGAAGAACTCGACGCCGACGTCACCGCCATCGTCGCGACGCGCTCGATCGAATGGGTGCTGCGTGCGTTGAAGGAGGACTGCGGCTCGGGGCACGGGCTCAGCCACGGCGTCGGCCCCGGCGTGTACGAGAGCCGGTCCGCGCGTATCCCGGACATCGACGAGCTGGACGAATTGCTCACGGCGGCAGCCGAAGCGGTGACGCCGCAGCGGTTGTGGGCGAATCCGGACGGCGGCCTGAAGACCAGGCACTACTGGCAGCTCGAGCCGTCGCTGCGCAACTTGGTCGCGGCGGCGCGCCGCATCCGCAGACGGGTGGAGTCCGCCGAGTGAGCTGAGGCAGAACGCGCCGAGGGCCGTCTTCGTTCGATCGAACGAGGGCGGCCCTCGGTGTTTTCCGAGACATATTTCAGTACAGTTCGTACTGTATCGTTGAACTATGGACACCGACAACGGCTGGCCGGAGTCACTGCGCGTCGCGCAGGTCAGGATCGCCCGCCCGACCGACCGGCTCGAGGAAGTGGTGCGGTTCTACGTCGACGGGCTCGGCCTGCGCGAGCTCTACCGATTCCGCGACCACGCGGGCTACGACGGCGTGATGCTCGGATTGCCCGGGGCCGGATACCACCTGGAATTCACCACGCATGTGGACGGCAGCCCCGGCGATGCGCCGAGCCGGGAGAACCTGTTGGTGCTCTACTTCACAAGCGAGTCGCACATGTACGACGTGGCGCAGCGGCTCGGTGAGTTCGGCGTCGAGCCGGTGCCCGCCGAGAATCCGTTCTGGGCGGCCAACGGCGGCTTGACCTTTCCCGATCCGGACGGTTGGCGCGTCGTGCTGATGCCGCGACCGGTCTTCTGATGGCGGGACGAACCCGCGACGACCGCATCGACGCCGCGGTGCTCGCCGCCGCGAAGGAACTGCTCGACGAGGTGGGATACGCGGACCTGTCCATCGGGCAGGTCGCGGCCCGTGCGGGTCTGCACCGTCCCGCGATCTACCGCAGATGGCCGTCGAAGCGGCACCTGGTGGTCGACGTCGTCGCCGAAATGCTCGGCTTGCGACCGACCCCGGACACCGGCGACCTGCGCGCCGACCTGAACCGCGCCATGCGGGATCTGGTCGCGGCACTGCGTGATACGTCGCTGCACCGGGTGTTGCCCGCGCTGGTCGCGGACCTGGCGGGTGACGAGCGGTTGCGCGCCCACTTCCTGGCCACGGTCTTCGAACCGCGGCGGCGGACCACGGCGACGGCGTTGCGCTCGGCCATCGCGCGCGGCGAAGTGGACCCGGGCATCGATCCGGATTTCGTGCTGGACGCGGTCGCCGCGCCGATCTATTACCGGGCGTTGTTCGGACACTTACCGCTGACCGATGAACTCGCCGAACAGTCGGTCACGGCAGTGCTGCGCGCGATCACTCGTTGACGGCAGGCAGCGCGCTGAGCGTCGCGAGCACCTCGGTCGCGGCATTGGCCACCGCTTCGACCTCGGCCATCGCCAGCGCGGCCGCCGTGGCGGCCCGCACGCGCGGCAGCAGTGCCAGGCAGGCCGCTGCGGCGGTACGGTCGGCCGGGGCGAGCTCGGCGTCGTCCTCGGCGGCGGATTGCCATGCCGCGGTGGCGATCACCTCGTGCAACCAGTTGAGCAGCTCCAAGCGCAGCGGTTGCGGATCGCGCAGCCAGGCGCGGACATAGGTCACGTCGGTGCGCTCGTGCAGCAGGGCGCCGAGCACGACTTCGGCGGCGGGCGCGGTGACCGAGTAGATCGAACCCTGGTGCAGCACCGCGGAGTACAGGAAGACGATGCCGCGCGCCTGGTCCTCGACAGCCGCGCTGATCAGGTCGGCGAGCATGGCGGGGGCATCGCTCGCGGATCCGTGGGCGTGCGCCAGCCCGGCCCAGTCCGTCTCGCGCAGCACGGTCGCCGCGCGTTCGTGGTAGATCGGCGCGAGCGCGGCCGCCGCCCGGACGCGAGCTTCCGCGTCCGTCGAATCGAGTGCGCGCTGGAATGCCGCCAGCGCCACGTCCGGCTCGCCGAGTTGTTCGCTGAACACCCCGATATCGAAACTGGCCCGCGCGGCCACCGCGGGATCGTCCGAACCGGCCAGGGACCGGCTCACCTCCCTGGCCCCCGGCAGATCGCCCGCCTCGCTCAGATGCTGGACGAGATCGCCCGCGACGATGAGCGACTGATCCTCCGGCCAGCCGTCGATGACGGCGCGGTAGGCGGCCTTCACGCCGTCCAGATCGTCCTCGGAGCGCAGAAGGTAGGCCAGGTTGGACAAGGCGAGCCGGGCGATGTCGCCCGGGCCCGCGTCGATCGCGTGCTGGTAGGCCGTGCGCGCCGAATCCGAGTCCCCGCGCTTGGCGCGCGAGTAGCCGAGATTGATCCACGCCCGCGGCGCCGCGTCGGGATGGCCGGATTCGGCGGCGCGCTCGTACATCGCCTCGGCTGCCGCCGTGTCGCCGCGCTCGGCCAGCAGCAGGCCCAGGTTGTAGGCCGCGCGCGGCCCGGCGTCCTCATGGCCGGAATCGACCGCGACGTGGTAGGCGCCTTCCGCGGCCGGTTTGTCACCCGCCGCGCTCAGCAGTCCGCCCAGCTCCGCGGCGGCCAGCGGCGCCCAGTTCGGATGGCCGGAGGCGATCGCGATCTGGAACGCCTCGCGCGCGGCCGCCACGTCGTTGCGCCTGCGGTGCATCTTGCCGAGGTCGAAGGCCAGGTCCGGCGGCCGCTTCAGCATTGTTCCCATTCCAGCCTCGGCACCGAGTGGTGCGGATCCTTTTCCGAGAGTTCTACATCGGCGCGCGATTCATGGCTACCCGTGGCGTGGGATAGGCCCGGTGCGAGACGGTTCAGTCGGGGCCGATCTCGGTGGCCAACGTGCGCAATCCGGCGATCAGCTCGTCGGGCGACGGCGCGTGGTCGGGATCGACCAGCCACTGGGCCATGAGACCGCCGATCAACGCGTGCAGCACCGCGCCCACGGCGCGGTCGGCCTCCGCGCCGCGGCTCGGGCCGAACAACTGCCAGAGCTGCTGGCGCGCGTGTTCCTCCGCGGTCGCCAGCTCCGCGCGTACCTCGGGGGAGTGCAGCGCCTGCGCGAGGCCTTCGATATTCGCCGACCAGAGCGGCCGGTCCTCGGTGAACGACGCGATGAGCTTGCGCCAGAAGACTTCCAGGCGCGCCGCGGGCGTAACGAGGTCGTCCTGCGGCAATGCCTCGGCGATTCGCTGCACCGCCTCCGTGCTCGATTCGATCATCGCCTGGTTGAGCAGCTTGTCCCGGGTGCCGAAGTGATAGTTGATCGCGGCCAGGTTGCTGCCGGAGGCGGCGACTATCTCGCGCACGGTCGTGCGTGCGTAGCCGCGCTCGGCCAAGCATTGCTTGGCCGCGGCGAGCAGGTCTTCGCGGGTTCCCACTCCAGCACCTTAGCAAGGGGCCATACGTGCGTTTATAACGTACGTTTCAAACAGGCGTATGTGACAAGCGTTTCAAACGTACGTATGGTGGGGTGCGTCCGCATGAGAAGGAACGAGATGATGACCGATCACCGCCCCCTGTCCCCCTTCGAAAGCAGCTACTTCGGCTCCGACACCAGAATCGGCAGCATCCCGGTGGGTGGCATGCCGCTGTTCATCGGTTCGACCGTGCAAGGCGTCCTCGACGTGTCCGCGCTGCGCCGCGTCCTCGCCGAACTGGCGGCCGCGCACCCACTACTGCGCAGCCAGGTGATCGACGCCGAAGGCGCGAAATGCTTCCGGCGCGACGAGTCCTATCGGCCGCGCTTGACGATCACCGAGGGCGGCGAGCCGGAGTACCTGGAATTGGTGAATACCCCCCAGGACTGGACCGGCGGGTTGTTCCACGCGCATCTCCTGCGCGACGGCGACCACGATCGGATCGTGCTGGTCATCCACCACGGAATCGCCGACGGCAGATCCGCTTTCGCGCTGCTCGCCGAGCTGTGGGAGCGCTACACCGCGCAGGTGACGGGCGCGCCTGCGCCACAGGCGAATCCGGATCAACGCTTGCCCGAGGCAATGGACACCGGGCTGGCGCGGATCGTCTCCGACGAGGAGGTCGCGGGCCTGCTCGACCTGATGAGCGCGGGCGTGGCCATGATGAGCCCGGATCTCGCGCCACGGCACCTGCCCGAGCTCGGCGACGGCGCGCACCGGCCGAAGCGGTTGACCCTGGACCGGATCGAACTGGACGAGAGCGAGACCGCCGCGGTGATCGCCGCCGCCCGCCTCCACGGTGTCTCGGTGAACAGCTTGGTCACCGGAGCGGCGCTCGCCGCCTTCCGCGCGGAGCTGGAGCCGTCGGCGGGAGCGCTGCCGATGATCTGCGGTCACGCGGTCGACGTGCGCGCGGAACTCGTGCCGCGGCTGCCCGCGAGCACCGTACTGAACTGCGTGTCGGGAGTGGGCACCTACGCGCTCGTAGAACCGGAAGCCGATCCGATCGCGCTGGCGCATACGGTGGCGTCGGGCATGCGCGCCTCGGTCGAGCGCAGAGAAGCACTGCTGGTGATGCTCGCCGCCCAGCGGGTCACCGACCCGGTGACCGCCGCGCTGTTCTCCTCGCCGAACACCTTCGCCATCTCCAATATCGGTCGCCTGCCCGCGTTCTCGACCCCACCGGGGCTGCGTATCGTCCGCAACGACGTCTTCGCCATGACGGTGGGCATGCCGCCGAAGCTGACGGTGTTCACGGTCGGCGACCGGATGACCATCCAGGTGGAGTACGACACCGCACGGCACAGCCGGTCGCAGCTGGGCGCGGTGAGCCAGGCGCTGACCCGGACGTTGGCCGCCGTTCGCGCCGCCTAGCCACGCGCCGTCGCCGGTTCCCTCCGATGGCCTGCCAGTGCAGATGCCACGACGCAAGCGGGATGGGGCGGGTACGAACTCGACAGGCCGGCGACGCCCGCGATCGGCTCCGGTCGCGGTCTCACTCCGCGGGCGGCTCGTGACGGTCGGCCAGGCGAATGGTCAACTTCCTGGCGAACTTCCGGCGGCGCTTGGGTGAGCCGGTCCGGCGATCGATGTCGGCCTCTACGTCGGCCGGGACGTCATAGCGGCGGATGTAGGCGCCGGAGAACGCCTGCACCGTCGCGGTGACCGGAATGGCGAGCAACGCGCCCGTGGCGCCGAGCAGCGCCGCGCCCGCCAGCACCGCGCCGAAGGCCACGGCGGGGTGCATGTCCAGGGTGGTCGCGGTGATGCGCGGTTGCAGCACGTAGTTCTCGAACTGCTGGTAGAGCACGATGAAGCCGAGGATCCACAGCGCCGTGCTCGGCCCGTGCACCAGACCGACGATCACCGGAAGCGCACCGGCGAGATACGTGCCGACCGTGGGGATGAACTGCGAGACCACACCGACCCACAGCGCGAGGGCGAACGCCGACGGCACGTCCAGCAGCCGCAGCATGACGTAGTGCGCGAGTGTCGAAGCGAGCGCGAGCAGTGCGCGCGAGTAGATGTAGCCGCCGGTCTTGTCCACCGCGATGTCCCAGGCGCGCAACACATGCCGCTGGCGGCGCGGCGGCAGGAGCGAGCAGACGGCGGTGCGGATCCGGGGACCGTCGGCGGCGAAGTAGTACGTGAACAGCAGGATGCCGAGGATCTGGAAGAGCGCGCCGATCGCGGCCGTGCCGATGCCCCAGACGTTGCCCGCCAATCCGGTGAGGTAGCCCTCCAGGGTCGAGCTCCAGTCGGTGGCGTACTTCTGGATGTCCGTACTGGACAGGTCCTTGTGGAAGGTGTGATTGATCCAGTCCACGCCGCGGTCGGCGTATTCGGGGGCGTGCTGCACCAACGTGGTGACCTGCTCGACCAGCAGCGCTCCGAGCGTCCAGAAGAAGCCGACGACGAGTGCGGTCAGGACGAGGAACACCAATCCGGTCGCCGGACCACGCCGCATGCCGCGCCGCGCCAGCCAGTTCACCGCCGGTTCGATCGCGAAGGCGAGAAACAGCGAGACGAGCAGAATCGTCAGCAGACTCCGCAGTCGCTCGAGCACCCAGAAGGCCGCCAGCAACCCGGTGACCGTCGCCGCGGCGAGCAGGAACGCGCGCGGCAGCCACGGCGGCATGCCGCTTGCGGCGATGGCCGGTCGTGGCGTCTCGTCTTCGTCCTCCGCAGGCACAAGGCCAAGGTACCCACGCGACGACCGGTTCGCGCACGACACCGCGCGGCCGCACCGGTGGAGCGAGCGGGCTCACATGGTGGAGACGTCGATGACGAACCGGTAGCGCACGTCGCTGGCCACCACCCGGTCGTAGGCGCCGTCGATCTCGTCGGCGGCGATCAGCTCGATCTCGGCGCCGATGCCGTGCTCGGCGCAGAAGTTCAGCATCTCCTGGGTCTGCGCGATGCCGCCGATCATCGAGCCCGCCAGGGAGCGGCGGTACCCGGCGAGGTTGAGCGCCTTGACGCTCAGGGGCTTCTCGGGCAGGCCGAGGACCACCAGGGTGCCGTCCAGGTTCAACAGGCGCAGATAGTCGTCCATGGGCAGGTTCGCCGACACCGTGTTGAGGATCAGGTCGAACCGGCCGCGCAACTCGCGGAAGGTCTGTTTGTCGCTGGTCGCGTAGTAGTTGGTGGCGCCGAAGAGCTTGCCGTCGTCCTGTTTGCTCAGCGAGTGGCTCAGCACCGTGACCTCGGCGCCCATCGCGGCCGCGAGTTTGACCCCGACGTGGCCGAGTCCGCCCATGCCGATGATCGCGACCTTCTTGGCCGGCCCAGCGCCCCAGTGCCGCAGCGGCGAGTACAGCGTGACGCCCGCGCACAGCAGTGGCGCCGCGACGTCCAGGCCGATCCCTTCGGGGATGGCGACCACGAAGTTCTCGGTCACCACGATCTGCGTGGCGTACCCGCCGAGGGTGTGGCCGCCGGGCTCCACCGCCGGATCGACCGGGGTGTTGTAGGTCATGGTCGCGCCCGCGGTGCAGTACTGCTCCTCGTCGGCGAGACAGGGCGCGCAGACCCCACAGGAATCGACCATGCAGCCGACGCCGACGCGGTCGCCGACCCGGTGCTTGGTGACCGCGGATCCGACCGCGGCGACCACGCCCGCGATCTCGTGGCCCGGCACGCAGGGGTAGCGGGTTCTGCCCCACTCGTTGCGGGCGGTGTGGATGTCGGAGTGGCAGATGCCCGCGAACTTGATGTCGATCAGCACGTCGCGTGGACCCAGGTCCCTGCGGTGGATCGTGACCTTCTCGAACGAGCCATCGGCGGTGGACAGGGCATAGGCGGCGGCAGTACTCATGAGGACATGCCTACCGTCGCATGGGTGCGGTTGCCAACTGTGACACGGAAAAGGCACGCTCACGAGCTATTTTTCCGGCGGGCTGCACGGTTCGATGATCTTCGGCGGCGCGCACCGGCGACAATGGATTCGGGAGGTTCGGCCGAGGCGGGAGAGCCATGGACGAAAAACGGCAGCAGTGGATCGGGGCGCGTCGCGCGCCCGGTGGTGGCCGGGTGTTCGTGCTGGTCGTCACCCTCATGCTCGTGGTCGCCGCGTTCCTCGGGTATCGCGGCGATCTCCCGGACCGCGACCGGCCCGGCCCCGCCGGGACGGCGGCCTCCGTCGCGTTCGTCCCGCCCGAGCCGCTCGACGCGGGACTCGTCACCGCGGTGGTGCGCCCGGCGCTGGTCAACATCAACGCCTCTGCCGAGCGATCCGGGCCAGGTGCCGCGGGCTCCGGCATCGTCCTCACCGCCGACGGCGAGGTGCTCACCAGCCACCACGTGGTCAAGGGCGCGGACACCGTGACCGTCACCGACGTGGGCAACGGCAAGGTCTACGACGCGGCGGTGCTCGGCTACGACGCCGACGCCGACATCGCCCTGCTGGACTTGGCCGCGGCCAACGCGCTGCCGACCGCGACCATCGGCAGTTCGGCCGGATTGCGGCTGCGTGAGGAGCTCTTGGCGATCGGCAACGCGGGCGGGACCGGCGGCACGCCCACCGCGGTGCACGGCCCGCTCACCGACCTGGACAGCGCGATCGTGGCGATCAACGCCGCCGATCTGTCGCGCAAGGCGCTCAACGGGATGCTCGAGGTCGCGGCGGCGGTCACGCCGGGACAGTCCGGCGGAGCCCTGGTCGATCACAAGGCGTCCGTCGTCGGCGTCATCGCGGCGGCGTCGGGCGACGGGGCGCGCACGGCCGACCACCCGGCCAACGGCTACGCGGTGCCGATCGATGCCGCGATGCGAGTGGTCCAGCAGATTCGCTCCGGCACCCCGACCGACACCGTGCACATCGGCCCAACGGCCACGCTCGGCGTGCTCGTCTCCAACGCGCTTCCGGCCGGTACCGGAGCGCGTGTGGACATGGCGATCTACGGCATGCCCGCCTATACCGCCGGTCTGGCCGCCGGGGACGTGATCACCTCGCTCGACGACCACACCGTCAGCAACGCGCAGTCGCTGCGCATCGCGCTGAACAGGCGCAAGCCCAACGAGACCGTCCGATTGGGCGTCACCGGCGCGGGCGGCGCGCGCACGGTGCCGGTGGCGCTGGTCGCGGGGCCGCCGAACTGATCCGGATCAGACCAGCGACAGCCAGTAGTCCTGGAAGCGCAGGAACACCAGCAGCAGCACGACCGCGTAGAACAGCGCGACGATCGTCCAGCGCCACTCGGCGAGCACCCCCAGCGGACCGCGCGAGCGCCCCCACAGCTGATCGGTGCACACCGCGAGCAGCGGCGTGATGATCGCCCACACCACCATGCAGTACGGGCACAGCGCGTTGATCCGGTACAGGCTCTGGAAGATGAGCCAGCAGATGAAGCCGACCCCGAGCAGGGTGCCCAGCCACAGCCCGCCCCAGACCCAGCGCGGGAAGCCGACCCCGGCTACCGACAGCACGCCGAGCGTGACGACGACCGTGAACCCGACGATGCCGATCAGCGGGTTCGGGAACCCGAAAACCGCGGCCTGATCGGTCACCATCACCGACCCGCAGGACAGGATCGGGTTGATGCTGCACGACGGCGTGTAGCCGGGATCGGTGAACAGCTTGAACCGTTCCACGGTCAGCGCCACGGCGGCCAGCCAGCCGGCCAGCCCACCGATCAACAGGACCCACGCGGCCCGGGGCCCCGCGGTGATCACTGGCCCGCGGCGGCGCTGATCACGGGTGCGAGACCGCCTGCGCCGAAGACCTGCTGGCTGGACTCGACCTTCTTGCCGTTGACGAACACCGACGGGGTCGACTGGATACCGCTGTCCAGCACTTCCTTGGTGCGGGCCTGGACGTACTTGTCGTACTTGTGGTCGGTGATGCACTGGGCGATCGCGTCGTCGGTGTAACCGGCGCTCTTGGCGATCTGGACCAGCTGATCGTCGGTCAGGCCCGCGCCGCCCTCCGGGGGCTGCTGGGCGAACATTGTCTTCAGCCAGGCCTGGTACTTCGACGGGTCGGCCTCCGCGACGCAGTAGGCGGCGTTGGCCGCGCGCGAGGAGTAGCGCGTGGTGGACGCCTTGTCCAGGAAGGCGATGATGTTGTACTCGACCACCGCGGTGCCGTTGGCCACCGCTTCCTCGAGCACCTGTCCATTGGCCGCCTCGAAGGCCTTGCACGCGGGGCACTGGAGGTCGGCGACGACCCGCACGGTGACCTTCGCGTCCGGCTTGCCGACGCGGACGGCGCCGTTGTCGGTGATCGAGGCGGGTACGGGGCCCGCATTCGCGGTGCCGGTGGCGGCGATGGACGGAGCGGGGCCGGGATCGTCCTTGTGCGCCTTCTTCACCGCGATGCCGATGCCGATCGCCGCGATCAGCGCGACGAGCACGGCGGCGACGCCCACCTGGATCAAGATCTTGCGGTTGCGGTCGGCGCGTTCCGCCGCCAGCAGCGGGTTCGACTTCCCACCCTGGTTCTTGCTCACCGTGCGCTCACCACGCCTTTCGCTCGCCGGACGGTTTCTGCCGCCACGATCGTAGATCCGCCGACCATCTCCCCGCGTGATCGGCCCACAGCCGCCATCATCGTCGGCCTACCTGAGAGATTCCGTAAAACAGGGCGTAGCGGCGCTTCGGAAGGCGCCGATACGGCCGGGGGCAGGCGGTATGAATGGTGGGATGACTGTTCTCGGTGTTGTGTTCCGCCCGCAAAATCCCCCCGAACTGCTCCGCGAGGCGACCCGCGTGGCCGAGACGACGGGGCTGGAGGAATTGTGGCTGTGGGAGGACTGCTTTCTGGAAAGCGGGATCGCCACCGCCGCAGCCGCGCTGGCCTGGACCGAACGGCTGCGCGTCGGCATCGGGCTGTTGCCCGTACCGTTGCGCAACGTCGCGCTCACCGCCATGGAAGCGGCGACGCTGCATCGGCTGTTCCCCGACAGGCTGATCCTCGGTGTCGGGCACGGCGTCCAGAGCTGGATGGGGCAAGTCGGCGCACGCGTGGAGTCGCCGGTGACCCTGCTCGGCGAGCACCTGTCCGCGCTGCGCGCGCTACTGGCCGGTGAGCGGGTCACCACCTCGGGGCGCTACGTGCGCCTCGACGCCGTCGCACTGGACTGGCCGCCCGCTCGAGCGCCGAAGGTCTACGCGGGCGCGCGCGGCCCACGGTCGATCCGGCTGTCCGGCGAGCACGCCGACGGCACCCTGCTCGATTCCGTCACCGACGCCGACGGCGTACGCGCCGCCCGCACGCTGATCGATGCGGGTCGCGCCGCCGCGGGCCGCACCGACCGGCACGAGGTGATCGCGAATCTACTCGCGGTGACCGGTCCGGACGCCGAGGCTCGCCTGGCCGCCGAACGGACGCCGGAGCACGCGCCCGGCGCGGGCGTCGCCGGTGACGCGCACGCGGTCGCCGGAGCCGTCACGCGGCTGGCCGAGGCGGGCGCCGACACGGTCGTCCTGCAGACCACCGCCGACGACACCGACCCGGCCGCGTTCATCCGCTTCGTGGCGGAGGAGGTCAGGCCGCTGGTCCGCTGACGTTATGCCCGCGCCAGCCGCCGCTTCTGCTGTTCGACGTCGAAGGTCGCCGGGGGCCAGTCGAGGTCGAGCCGCTCGAGGGCCGCGATCAGCAACTCGGTGACGGCGAGGCGGGAGAACCACTTGCGGTCGGCGGGCACGACATGCCAGGGCGCGTACTCGGTGGACGTGCGGTCCAGCACCGCCTGGTACGCGTCCTGGTAAGCGGGCCAGAACGCGCGCTCGTCGATGTCGGACGGGTTGAACTTCCAGAATTTGTCAGTGCGTTCCAGCCGCTCGGCCAGACGCCGCTTCTGTTCGTCGAGCGAGACGAACATGGCCACCTTCACCAGCGAGGTGCCCTCGTCCACCAATTCCTGCTCGAACGCGTTGATCTCGTCGTAGCGCGGCTCCCACACCGTCGGCGGCACCAGATTGTGTACCCGCACCACGAGCACGTCCTCGTAATGCGAGCGATCGAACACACCGAGCTGACCCGCGCGCGGCAGTGCCTTCCGGATGCGCCACAGATAGTGATGGCGGCTCTCCTCCGGCGTCGGCACCCCGAACGCGGCGTGGTCCACGCCCTGCGGATCGACCGATCCGATGACGTGCCGGACGATGCCGCCCTTGCCCGCTGTGTCCATGCCTTGCAGGATCAGCAGCACGTTGCGCCGGTCGCCGCCGGCCCGGCCGTTGGCGTACAGCTTCTCCTGCAGATCCGACAGCACCTGGGCGCGTTCGGCGAGCAAGGGCACGCCCGCCTTCTTGCCGCCGGTGAACCCCGGCGTCCCGGAGGTGTCCAGCTCGGCTACGCGCAAGCCATCGGCTCGCATGGCCTCGGTGGGCGGCACCGTCCACAATTTCGGCATGGCTCCAACCTAACCGCGTGGCGGTTCGGCCACGTCACACTTGCGCGAGCCGCAGTAACTGGGTGGCGAATTCCTCGTCCGCCACCGGGGTGAGGATGAGATCGTGCGCGGTGGTGAGCAAGTAGCGACCGTCGCCGGTGAAGTCCAGCCAGGTGCGATGGCGGGTGGGCGGGGACATCGGGTTCTCCGGCTCCACCGTGACGGTGATGAAGCCACGCCCGTCCACCGGCTTACGCAGGGTTTGGCGGAACTTCGCCGCGCCGCGATGACCGTTGGTGACGAACGGCTCGGTGCGATCCGGATTCAGCACCGCGTCCTGCGGCTCCCGCATCGGGGCGAGCTTGCCCGGTCGCGCCGAGCCGATGATCTGCACCAAGCGTTCGCCCACGGCACGGGCGTGGCACATCTGTACGGTCACCCGGTCCGGTGTGGCGACCAGGATGCCCGCGTGGTTGTGCACCACCGCGGCGAACGCGAGGATCCGTTCGGTCTCGGACCCGCTGCCGTTGCGCGAGAGCGCCGAACGCTCGCCCGAGACGGTGATGGTGGTCGCGTCGTTGCGCGCGCAGAGCACCAGCGCGGCGGCGAGATCAGGATCGGCTTGGCGGGCGAAGCGCTGCGGCAGATGGAGGGCGTGGTACTCCGACTCGGTCCGCGCGGTGGCCGAAGGGACCATGTTGACCGGGTAGGGCCTACGGTCCAGGCTCGTTTCGTTCGTCCAGACATGCGTGAACTCGTCCGGGGTGAGCACCCATTTCACCGTGCGCCGCCTCCGCGCGCGGAATCCGGATCGCCGGGTGCGTTGTCGGCCGCCGAACCTTCCTGCGGCCGGGGGAATCGGGGAACGCGGTCGCCGGTGGCGGGCATCGTCGGGGTGTAGACGTAAGTCATCGTGTCCCGGACATCCGCTTCGATGTCTGCCGCCGCACTATCGTGTTCCATCCTACGTTTTCCACCGTAAACCGCTTCTGCGGCCGGGTCCGCCAGCGGCCGATACCGCTGCGGCGGCGCGATCGCGCCCCGGACCGTCTGCGCGGCATCGCTATTCAACTCCATCAGCCGAGCGACCGCCCGGCACACGTCGTGCGTATCCCCGCCCGCGCGGACGAACTGCCTGGTCGCGCTCACCGCGGCGTCGGCTGCCCGGCCCGACCAGCGCGCGAATTCCCGGTTGGTGGCATCGGAGAAGGCTTGGAACGCTTCGGCCACCGCGGTCGCGTTGGCCTGCCATGCCGCGGCGATCCGGCCCAATGCCGCCGGATCGAGCGCTTCGTGCACCAGCTCCCAGATCTGCTGGTGGGTGTAGGCGCCGAACAGTTCCCGATCCGGCGCGTAGGCGGGATCGGTTGCGTCGTCGGTGAATCCGGCCAGTTCCTGCCGGATGCCGTCGGCGGCGGCGCGTGCCGTGGAGTCTGCCATCCGTCGTCCCCCTCAGTCGGTCCCGGCGCGCGGGTGCGCGCTCAACGGGGCTCCAGATAGTCGGCGACCAGCCGCAGTGCGGCCTGATTCGCCGCCTCGGCGTCGGCCAGCCGATTGGCCGCAGCGAGATATGCGGCCTTGAACAGCAGCGCCGTTTCCTGGAACGCGGCCAGGGTGTCCAGGTATTGCCTTCCCTTGGCGGAGAACCCGCGGGTGAGGCCGTGCCCGGTCGGCAGATCGGGGAAGCCGGTCACCTCGGTGACGAGGTGTTCGCCCGCCATCGCGCGGCCCAGATCGTCGACCAGTTGGTCGCACGCGGCGGCGAGATTCTCCGCGACCGCCGTGTCCAGCTCGAACCTATCGCTCCCGCCCGCGCCGATGGCCGCCGCGTACAGCTCGCGCGCCGTCCCCTGTCCGGTATCGGGTACCGCCACGTGGAAGCCCCCTTCCGCTCGGTCCTGTTCGTACCGCGCTGTACTGGATTCGCACTTTACCGGGCGGTTCAGCGCGGCGGACCGCCTCGGTACGGGCTTGTGTGAAGGCCTCTGCGCCCGTCTCCGCCGTTGTTACACTGACCAGCGGTCCGAGGGGCGGTGTGGGGAAGGCGACCGGTGGCCGGAATCGATGGCGTAGTCCCGAAGTATCTGCAGATCTCGGGGCATCTGCGGGATCTGATCGAGCGTGGGGAGTTGGCTCCCGGCGCCGAGGTGCCGTCCGAGCGCGAACTCGCCGTCCGCTGGAAGGTCGCCCGGCCCACCGCCGCCAAGGCGCTGAACACGCTGCGGCAGCAGGGAATCGTCACGTCACGTCGTGGGTCGGGCACCTACGTGGCCGAACGCTCGGCGCTGATGCGCGAGAGCGCGCCCCGATACGGATCGTCCGCGTCCCAGCCCGATTCGGTGACCGTGCTGGGAGCTGAAATGGTGGAAGGACCGCAGGAGGTCACCGAATCGCTCGGTCTCCCAACGGCGAGTCCGGTGATCAGTGTGAAGCTGTTGTACGAGAACGGCTCCGGGGCGGTTCGGCTGGTCGCATGCTGGTATCCCGGTGAATTCGCCGCGGCCGCCACGCTGGTGCACGGGACGGTGCCCGTGCCGGGCGGAGTCGTGCGGTATCTGGAGGCCGTGATCGGCCGCGCCGCCGCAGTCGTGCGTGAGAGCGTCGGCGCCCGGCTGGCCACGGATGACGAACGCCGCCGTCTCGCGCTCCCGCATCCGGCGGCGGTGCTGGTCGTGCACCGCATCGGTCTGGACGTCCGCGGCGTCGCGCTGGAGTACCGCCAGAGCGTCCACCCGCCCGGCCGCCCGATCATGGAGCACGAGTATCCGGCCAGGTCAGCGACCGATTTCCGCCGTTGACACTCCTGTGCCGCAACTGGCATAGTCCACTTGTCGGAAGTATCGAAGGGTGGGAGGGGCGATGTCCGATCAGTTGACCGTCGGCGGCTGGGTGGTCGTGGGGGAGCAGTGCTCGGTCCGCTTGGCCCCGGTACCGCGCGACGACTTCCTGGCCTTCGTGTTCGAAAGCAGCGGAACCGAATTCGAATTGGCCTTGGCGCCCGCGATCCTGCACCGCATGGTCGATCTCGGGACCGCCCCGTCCGCGCCGTGACATCGGCGAGCCACCACCGCGGCGGATCGCCTTACGCGCACCGTGGGTCGCGGCGGTTCCTGCCGACGCCTGCGGAACAAGCTGATCTCGAGGCCGAAAAGTCAGTGCGGTGCGTGCTTCGGCTATCTCCGCGGTTGTGTTCTACGCGTCGATGAAAAGGTCGTTGGCGAGCGCGCCGGAGCCCGGTACGACTCGGTAGTGGTCCAGGTCGGTGCGGCCATGGGAAGCGAGGACATCCTCGTCGAGGAGGAGCCGGCCGGTGTAGGTCGCGGCGGGGCTGGTCACGATCAGCAAAGCGGCGTCCGCGCAGATGAACGGGTTGCGGGACGCGGCGACGGCTTCCGCGCCGCCGAGCAGATTGCGAACCGCGGCGGTGTCGATCTTCGTGCGCGGCCACAGGGAGTTCACGGCGATGCCGTAGGGCCGGAACTCGTGTGCCAGACCGACGGTGGCGATGCTGACACCGTATTTGGAGACGGTGTAGGCCACGCCGTTGCCCACGTGCTCGGGGTTCATGTTGAGCGGCGGGGAGAGGGCGAGGATATGTGGATTCCGCCCGGCCGTCGCCGCGGCGCGCAGATGCGGCAGCGCCAGCTTGGACAGCAGGAACGGCGCGCGGAGATTGACGGCTTGCATGTGGTCGTAGCGCTGCATGCCGATCTGCTCGGCGCCGGTGAGATCGACCGAACCCGCGTTGTTGACCAGGATGTCGATGCCGCCGAAGCGCTCGGCGATCCGATCGACCGCCTCCGCCATCGCCTTGTCGTCGCGGACATCCGCCACCAGCGGCAGTACCGCGCCACCCGCGGCCTCCGCTTCCGCGGCGGCCGTGTGGATGGTGCCGGGCAGCTTGGGGTGCGGCTCCTGGGTGCGGGCGATCATCGCGACGTTCGCCCCCTCCGACGCGAACCTGATCGCGATCGCCAGGCCGATGCCACGGCTCGCCCCGGTGACAACGGCGGTCCTTCCCGCGAGCAGATCCCCGGTGGCCTCTCCTCGGGCGGACGCGGGCGTGGGTAGGGGACTGTTCATGGCGGGGTCCTCTGGCTGGAATACGCGATCTTGTGGAGTGAGGCTAGCTGGCATTCGCCGGGAGCGTGACAGATCCGTTGTCCCCGAGCTGTTTACAGCGGCTTGCGGGCGGTTGCTCGCCGTGCCCGATGGGACGATCGAAGCCGGTGCGTCCATACGCGGCAGTGGTTGAAAAAGCAATTGGATTTTCTCGGCGATCCGGGGAACCGAGAGCAGTCGGGATGCGTCCAATAACAGTGACGACCTTTTGAACGATGCACAGGCGGGCCTGGGGGTGAGGGGATCGGTGCGATGTCGGACGCGAACAACGGAGGTGCGATGGCGATCCGGACGGTGCCGCAGCCTCCGTTCCCGCCGGGGTTGCTGGCCGATCTGCATGCCGGCAATGTGACGGCCGCGCAGCGCGAGCAGTTGTGGCCGATCGTCTCGCGTGATCCGCAGGCGGTGCGGTATCTGCGCGGGCTGGATGAGATCAGCGCGGAATTGGGTGCACTGAGCCGGGAGGAACGCGTCATCCACTCCATGCCCGAGGACGTCACCGCCCGGCTGACCGAATTCATCGAAGCGCTCCGATCACCCCAGGACACCACGGTCCACGCGATCGCGCGCGGGCGGGCGGGCGAGGCCCGGCTCGATATCGGATATTCCCAACGCGGCACGGCTCCCTCGGTCGCTGTCGACGAGCATCGCCGCGCCAGGGCGCGCTGGTTCGCCGCGGCAGCCGCGGCGATCGTCGCCCTTGCCGCAGCCGGCTCGGCCGTCTCGACGATGGACGGCCGTGACCGCCCAGCCCCCACCGCGCGACCCGCCATCGGAAATGACGAAGTCACCGCCACCATGGCCCTCGGCGCGCTGGGCCGCCACGCCGTCAGCGGCTCCCTCTCCGACCCCGAAGCGCTGCAACGCTGTGTCCACGCGAACGGGCTCGACCGCACCGTCCTCGGCTCGGCCGACATCGCGTTCCAGGGCGGCGACGCGGTGCTCATCCTGCTCAACGGCCCGCACCCGCCCGCCGTCACCGCGTTGATCGTCGGAACCGGCTGCGATACCGGTGACCCGCAGCGCCGGGTATTGCAGGACATCGGCTGACCGCGCGTGGCGGGTCACGCTCCACCGCGCACGGCCGCGCGCACGCCTGCGCGCGATAGGCTATGACAGTCGTCATGAACATGGGAGGAGAAAGGTGGCCGAAACGCCGCAGGCGCGGGATCGAATGGTGGCAGGCGCGGCCGACATGATCCGCCGCCGCGGTCTGAACGCGACCAGCGTGCGGGAACTGGCCAAGCACGCCCAGGCTCCGCTGGGATCCACCTACCACTACTTCCCCGGCGGCAAAGCGCAGCTGGCGGCCGAAGCCGTGCGCTTCGCCGATGCGCTGGCCGCCCGCAAACTCGCGCAAGGGCTGCCCGCCGGGCCGGTCGCGGGATTGCGGTCGTTCGTCGACATGTGGCGAAAGATTCTGGCGGACAATGATTTCCAAGCCGGCTGCCCGGTGCTCGCGGTCGCGATCGAGGGCCCGGGGGACGACGACGAGCCGCAGCGGGCCGCCGCGGCCGCGTTCGAGAACTGGACCGGTCTGCTGACGCGGTCGTTGCGCGACCACGGCGCGAGCGAGGCCGACGCCGAGCGGACCGCCACCCTGATCGTCGCCGCGGTCGAGGGCACGGTGGCGATGTGCCGGGTGGAGCGCAGCACCCTTCCGCTCGATCGGACCGTGGACAAGCTCGAGTTCCTGATCCGGGCCGTCACCGCGGAGGTCTAGTGCGCGGGCTTCGTCGCGCTGACGTACTGGAGCAGGCGATGGACCCGCTGGTCGATCTCCACCAAACCCTCCTCGGCGAACAGGGCGGGAAAGGTCCGGGCGCCGAACACCCGCAGCCCGCTCAAACCGCCGACCACGCGGCTCATCTCACCGATGGGGTTGGCCGCCCGGTGGCTGGTGGTGATGGCGATCCGGCCACCGGGAGCGAGAACGCGAATCATCTCGCGAGCGGCGACGAGTGGGTCCGGAATGAGGTAGAGCGCGCCGAAACAGCAGACCGCGTCGAAGGTTCCGTCCGCGAACGGCAGCCTGCGCGCGTCGCCGCGGAGATACCCGACGCGCGGTCCGGCGTTGTCCGCGACGGCGCGCGCCAGCATCGGCTCCGAGTAGTCCACGCCGATCGCATAGCCCTCGCCGGACAGCGCCTCACTCAGGTATCTGGTGAAATTGCCCGGTCCGCAGGCGATGTCGAGCACCTTCTGCGCGCCGCCGAGCCGCAGGGCGGTGACCGCGTCACGGCGGTCGGACGCGGTCGTCCGCCCACTGGCGAGATAGAACAGCGCCGGCCGCCATGCGCGTTCGTACACCGCGGCGAGCGCGGGGGCATTCATCGTCTTGCGTGCGAGATTCACCGGAGCGCGTCCCTCAGGCGCGGTCGACGGTGATCGTCATGCCCGCCGCGCGCAGTCGCTCGGTGAGGGCGTCGCCCATCGCCGCGGCCGGGGTGAGAATGCCCGCGAGTTCGGGTTGCTTCTCCGTGTCGAACGCCAGGCACAGACCGCTCTCGCCGAGCAGTACGGCGGTGGCCTGGTATCCCGGGTCGCCGGTGCCGGAGAAGGTGGCCACGTACTTCGCGCCCGAGGTGGTGTGCGCGAACGTCTTCATGCTGAACCAGCCGCTCTTGCGGGCCTGCTCGCTCGGTCCGGTGCCCGGCTTGGGCAGCACGCGATCGAGCAGCTTGCGACCCGCCGATGCCCGCGACAACAGCGCCCCCGCGGTCATGCCCGCCACGATGCCGCCCGCCATGCCCGCCGCTACCAGCGGCGCCACCCGGGACTTCCCCGCGCTCATCACTTCGCGGTAGCGGAAGTTCTTGCCGTACACCCAGCCGAGCAGGCCGTTGCTGCGGCGCACGATCTTGGTGTTGTGCGCGGCCATGACGAACGTGCTGACCCATCCGTCCAGGCTGGGGTCGATCGAGCTCGCCCGCGACAGCGCCTGATCGGACTGGCGGCCGACGTCGGGATCCATCGACCTGTCCGGGCTCAGCGAGTACGGGTGCGACATCACCTTGCCCTTGGCCGGGTCGGCGGCGATCGCCTCCATCATGGCGCGGCCGGAATCGATGGTGCCGCCGCTGACGCCGCCCTTGAGCGAAGCCACCAGCGTGACGTCGACGAGCTCACCGGTGTTGTCCTCGACCGTGCGGCGGTAGAGCTGATACACGCTCAGATCGGACGGAATCGAGTCGTAGCCGCAGGAATTCACGATCTTCGCGCCCGTGGCGACGGCCTGTTCGTGATAGTTGTCGATGGCGTCGCGGATGAACAGCGGCTCGCCGGTGAGGTCGGCGTAATGGGTTCCTGCCTTCGCGCACGCCGCCACCAGCGGCATCCCGTAGCGCAGGTACGGGCCGACGGTGGTGACCACGACTTTGGTGCGCGCCGCCAGCTCGTCGAGCGCGCTCTGGTCTGTCGAGTCGGCCACCACCAGACCCCAGTTCGCGGCCGTCGAGCCGAGGTCGTCGCGTACGGCGGTCAACTTGTCCAGCGATCGTCCCGCCAGCGCGATTCGCGCGGATTCCGGCGCGGCCTCGGTGAGATATTCCGCGGTCAGCTTGCCGACGAAACCCGTCGCGCCGAAGAGCACTAGGTCGAATTCCCGTGTGTCTGCCATGGTCTTCCGTTCTGCGGTCGTGCCGCCGTTCGGCGGCTACTTGGTGGTCTTCTTGCGCGGCCGTTGCGGCGCGGCGCGCGGGCGGTCGGCGAGCCAGGCGTGATGGGCCCGGCCGAGCTCGGTGACCGGTGGTTCGTCGTAGAGCCATTCCCTGGAGATGCGATGCCAGTTCGCGGTGCAGCCGAGGTGACCGAGCATGCCGAAGGTCAGGAAGTCGGCGCGGCGGGAGAAGAGGTGCTCCGGCGGCAGATTCTGCTGCTTCATACCGGTGAACTCGCTGGCCCTCGGATCGACCGCGAGCAGGAAGGCGCCGCTGGCGAGCTCGGGAGTGATGGTCAGTTCCTCGTCGATCAGACACCATTCCGAGGCGGCCAGTACGTATTCCAGGCACTCCTCGGCGCCGATCTCCTGCGGCGAATCGATGACGCCGCGTTGGATCATCAACTCGCGCAGGTCTTCCGCGCGATCTTCTGCCGCGGCACGCAGACAGACCAGCTCGAATTGCACGTGCTCGGCGTCCATGCGGTTGAACAATCCGAAATCCAGGAAGCCGACCCGGCCGTCGTCGGCCAGCAGCACGTTGCCCGGATGCGGGTCGCCGCAGAATTCGTTGAAGGTGAACAGCGATCCCACGTAGAACCGGTAGATGATCTCGCCGATCCGGTTGCGCTCCGCTTGGGGCAGCTGCCGGATCTCTTCGAAGCCCTTGCCCTCCACGTATTCGGTGACCAGCACCCGCGTGGTGGAGAACTCCGGCAGCGAGCGCGGGACGATGACGAACGGATGCCCGGCGTACAACTCGGCGATCTGCAACTGGGTGGCCGCTTCGGCCCGGTAGTCCAGCTCGGCCTCCATGTTCAGCCGCAGCTCGTCCAGCACCGCGGGCGTCACCCACGGCATCGCGGACTGGAGCACGCGCCGGAACATCGCGAGATTCTTCAGATCCGCGCGTACCGCGGCATCGATGCCCGGATACTGCACCTTCACCGCGACCTGGCGGCCGTCGTGTAGTCGCGCGCGGTACACCTGGCCGATCGAGGCGGCGGCGACGGGCTCGGCGTCGAACTCGGCGAAGACCGCGTCGAGCGGCTTTCCGAAATCGTCCTCGATCACCTGGCGCATGGCCGCGAAGGAGACCGTCGGGGCCGCGTTGCGCAGCACGGCCAGGCGTTTCTGGAACCGCTCCCGATGGTCCTCTGGCACCAGATCCAGATCGAGCACCGACATCATCTGGCCGAGCTTCATGGCGACGCCCTTCATGGTGCCCAGCACCGTGACCACCTGCTCGGTGGTGCGGATCATCGATTCCTCGGCCATCTTCGCCCGGACGGCCTCGGATCTGCCCCGCATGGTCAACCGCGCGCGCTGGGTGCGAAGCACCGAACTGGCTGCCACCGCGCCCAGCTTCGTGCCACGAGCAAGCCGAGAGGTCGGTACTTGCTTCGCCATCGAGGTACCTCCGTTGGTGCCGCGGTCGGAGCGACGGACGCGGGCGGCAGCGTGCGGGACACCCGCACGGACCGCCGTCGAGTACGGCGCCTGCGGTGACGCAACGCACTCGGCGCACCGCTCGGGTTCAGACTAGCCAAGGATTCGGCAAAGTCGAGAGTGCTGGTGAACTTTTGCAAGCGCTCCAGCTAGCACCAGGGCCGATGGCTCGATTCAGTCTTGCGCCGGCGTCTCGGGGGCGGGCAGCACATGCTGCTGCGCGTTGAACGCGGCGGGCGAACCGCCCGCGCGGGCCATGCCCTCGATGGCGCTCCAGGCGAGCATGGTGAGGTAATCGATCACGTCCTCGCGGGACAGCGACTTGTTGGTGGTCCACCAGTGCGTGGCCAGCTGGATGCCACCGACCAGCACGTACGACGCCAGCGCGGCGCCCTCGGTCGCCACGCCCCGGTCCTTGGCGCGATCGGTGATCACCGCGCACACCACCTCGGCGAAGAGCTTCTCGAACTCCGCGAGCGAGGACTGGTCGGCCGAGCCGTTGCCCATGATGAAGCGGTAGACCTCGGGGTCCTCGTCGACCGTGCCGACGTACTCGGCCAGGGCCGAGCGCACCAGCTGGTATTCGTCCGCGTCCAGGCTGATCGCGCCGTACACCCGCGGCATCAGCGTGGTCTCGATGAACCGCTGCATGGTCGCGTGGACGAGGTCGTTCTTGTCGGAGAAGTAGCGGTAGAGCACGGTCTTGGAGACGCCGATCTCCGCGGCGATCTCGTCCATGCCCGCGTTGCTGCCGCGGGCGCGCACGGCGGCGAGAGTGCCGTCGACGAGTTCCTCCCTGCGGTCGATCTTGTGTTGCCGCCACCGGCGCTTGCGGCCGTCCATCCGGCCGCCGCGCACCGCCGACGGTCGCTCGCCGACATCGACAAGGTCTTCGGTGGACAGCGTGGGCTCCCTCGTTCGTAAGTGCTCCGGTAGCTACCAGCTTAGGTCCCCGATACCCGTGATATGCGCTTTTGAGGCCGGATGCGGTAGGAACCACAGTCCGGGCGTGTCCGGCGCCCGGCCCGTCCGGTTTGTGCGCAGGCACTCACCCCGCTCGCTCACTTCGCCGCGCACAGCAGAATGGGAGGCATGGAGAAAGCTCCCGGCAACACCGCGGTGCTGAACGCCCGGGGCGACCGCGCCGGAGACGCCGCCGCGCCCCTCGGCTTCGCCGCCGTGCTCGACGAGGCGGCCAAGCGTCGTGACCTCTGGCGGATGAAGGCGTTCGCCACCGGGCTGCTCGCCTTGGCCACCGCGATCTATCTGTTCTGCCGCTGGACCGAATCGCGCGGGGCGGGCGGCGACTGGGTCGGCTACCTGCGGGCCGCATCGGAGGCGGGCATGGTCGGCGCGCTGGCGGACTGGTTCGCGGTGACCGCCCTGTTCCGTCATCCACTCGGCCTGCCCATCCCGCACACGGCGATCATCCGGCGGAAGAAAGACCAGCTCGGCGCCAGTCTCGGTACGTTCGTGGGCACGAACTTCCTGGCGCCCGAGGTGGTGTCGGCCAAGGTGAACTCGGCGCAGATCTCCTGGCGGGTCGGGCGCTGGATGGCCGATCCGGGTCATGCCGCGCGCGTGGCGCAGGAGAGCTCGACCATCCTGCGCGCCGTCGTCGGCGTACTGCGCGACGAGGACGTGGAGCAGGTCATCGACAACACCATCGTCAAGCGGATCGCCGAGCCGCTGTGGGGTCCGCCGATCGGACGGGTGCTGGCGGAACTGCTCGCCGACAACCGGCAGTTGGCGTTGCTGGATCTGCTCGCCGAGCGCGCGCACCAGTGGGCGCTCGGATCCCAGGAGACGATCGATCGGATCGTGTTGCGGGACGCGCCGCAGTGGGCGCCGAAATTCGTCAACATCTTGCTTTCCGAACGGATCTACCGGGAACTGGTCGAGTTCACCTGGAAAGTCCGCTCCAATCCGGAGCACGAGGTCCGTCTCGCCGCGAACCGGTTCCTGGAGGAATTCGCCGAGGACCTGCAATTCGATGACGCCATGATCAAAAAGGCGGAGCGGATCAAGGCGCAGATCATGGGCCGGGAGGAGATCACCGGACTCGCGTCGGCCACCTGGCGCGCGGCGAAGCGGCTGATCCTGGAGTCCGCCGACGATCCGAGCAGCACGCTGCGGCGCAAGGTCGCCGAGAACGTGCAGCAGCTCGGCGAGCGCTTGCGCGACGACGCGGACATGCGGGCCAAGGTCGACAACTGGATCGATCGCGGCGCGCGCTACTTGGTGGAAAACTATGCCGGTGAGATCAGCACCCTGGTCACCGACACGGTTGCCCGGTGGGATGCCGAGGAAGCCAGCAAGAAGATCGAATTGCAGGTCGGCCGGGATCTGCAATTCATCCGCATCAACGGAACCGTCGTCGGTTCGCTTGCCGGACTGACGATCTACACGATTTCCCACTTGATGTTCGGCGGTTGATCCGCGGCGTGCGGAACGTTTGCCGAAACGCTGCTAGCAGACTGCTTGCAATAGCTAGCACCCTGACCTAGAATCGAATTCGTACAACCGCCAGAAGGTGAGTGATGGCTGACCAGCCCGAGGTTTCCGCCGAGTACACCGAGAGATCGGACGAGCATTCGTCCGGCATCGGCGAACGAGGGGGTCGCGTCGTCAGTGCGGCGCACGACATCGGAGGCTTCATCAGGGCGCAGCGGGAAGCCGCGCAAGTCTCGTTGCGTCAACTCGCCCAGCTGGCGGGGGTGAGCAATCCGTATCTCAGCCAGATCGAGCGCGGACTGCGAAATCCGTCCGCCGAAGTGCTCACGCAGATCGCGAAAGCGCTGCGGGTCTCCTCGGAGGTCTTGTACGTACGGGCTGGCTATCTCGAGCAGCGGCCGCACAGTCCGGTCCGGGACGCACTGCTCGCCGACACGTTCATCAGTGAGCGGCAGAAGCAGGTGCTGCTGGACATCTATGAATCGTTTCGCCGGGAAAACGGAGGAAACGAGGTAGGGGGGGACGTATGGGACAGCGACGTTCCGCGCACGACAACCGAAACTCCGCCACGCCAGGAGAACGAAACACCATGACCGAGAAGAACGCCACCGTCACCAAGCCCCTGCTCGCCACCGTCGGCGCGGGTGACGCCCTCTACGCCGCCGTCAACGACGTTTTCGCGCAGGTGCGCGAGCGTGCGGCCGCCACCGAGGTGCAGGCCCGGGTGGAGGAGGCGCGCGAGCGCTTCGCCAACGTTCCCGCCGACGTCCAGGACCGGTTCGAGTCGCTGCGTGAGCGGCTGTCCGGCCTGCCGTCGGAGCTGCCGGACGACCTCGCCGAACTGCGCGAGCGGTTCACCGCCGAGGAGCTGCGGGCGCTGGCCGAGAAGTACTACCGGCAGGCGCTGGACATCTACGCCGACCTCGCCGTCCGCGGTGAGGAGACGATCGAGCGGCTGCGCGCCAACCAGGTCGTCGACGAGCGGATCGGCAAGGTCGAGACGCTGTACGGCGACGCGGTCAGCCGCGCCGAGGACGTGCTCGGGCGCGTCAACGGACTGATCGGCCGTCCGGCGAAGGAGGCCGAGCTCGCGGCCGACGAAGAGATCGACCCGGCGCCGGTCGTCGAGGCCGAGGTCGTCGAGGTGACCACCGAGGCCACCCCGGCTCCGGTCGTGAACGGTGAGGCCAAGAAGGCTCCGGCCAAGAAGGCCCCCGCGGCCAAGAAGGCTCCGGCCAAGAAGGCCGCTCCCAAGAAGCCCTGAACGGCCCGCGGCTGAAGCGATTCGACGCCCTCGCGCACCCCTGGTGTGCGAGGGCGTTGCTTCTATGATGGGTGAGGTGAATATGGTGCACGGATTGACCGGGATGATCCTGCTGGTGCTGTGGCTGGCGGCGCTCGGTGCGACGATTTTCGCGCTGATCCACGCCGTGCGTCAGCGTCCGGACGCGTTCACCGCGGTGGACAAACTGACCAAGCCGATCTGGCTGGCGATTCTCGGGGCGGCTGTGCTCGTGCTCCTGCTCTCCCCCGCGGGTCTGGGCCTACTCTCCTTCGCGGCGATCATCGCCACGGGTGTCTACTTGGCCGACGTCCGGCCCAAGGTGGACGAGGTGCAGCGGGGTCCGCGCTGGTGAGGGCGGAGTTCGCCGACAGGTAAGGGTGCTTGCACTAGCAAGCGGCGCAAATCGGGGTTACTGTATCTAGCAGTAACACAAAGGAGTGTCCGATGCGTGCCATGCTGCCGACCGCGTTGACGAGCTTCCGGGGCCTGCTCCGGAGCTGGCGCGACGCGCACAGCGCCGACTTGCGGTCGCGTACCTACCAGACCGCCGCGTTCAACCCGCCGACCGCGCCTCGCGAGGTGATTCCGGTCCAGACCGGTGACGGCGTCCGGCTGCGCGTACACGCCTACGGCCCGTCGGATGCCCCCGTCATCGTGCTCGTCCACGGGTGGACCTGCTGCCTGGAATACTGGAATCCGCAGATCAACGCGTTCGCCGGTGACTATCGGGTGATCGCTTACGACCAGCGCGGTCACGGCGAGAGCGAATACGGGTCGAGCGAGCTGACCATGGAGCTGCTGGCCGACGACTTGGCCGCCGTGCTCGACGCCGCGCTCGCGCCCGGGCAGCGGGCCGTGCTCGTCGGCCACAGCCTCGGCGGCATGACACTGCAGGCCTGGGCGGGACGCTATCCCGAGCGGGTCGCGCATCAGGCGCTCGCGGTGCTGCTGACCAATACCGCGGCGGACCGGTTGATCCTGGAGACGACGGTCGTGCCGCTGCTGAACCGTCCGCTGCGGCTGCTGCAGTTGAAGGTGCCGCTGCCGTTCCTGTTCGGCAGGCTCGGGCTCGGCGCCCCGATGGTCTTCCCGCCCATCGCGCCGGTGCGCTGGCTGTTCGCGCGTCAGATCCTCAGCACCGCGGCCAAAGGCGAGCTGTTGGATTTCAGCATGGCCATCGTGCGGTCGTGTCCCGCGCGGGTGCGCGCCAAGTTCGGATTCCTGCTGGCCACGATGGATGTCGGGGAGTCGGCCCGGAATCTGGTGGTCCCCACGACGGTGATCTCGGGGCAGTTCGACGACATGACGCCGCCGGTGCACTCCGAGCGGATCGTCGAAATGCTCCGGCAGACCGGCAGTCTCGCGCGCTATCAGGTGCTGCCAACGGGGCATCTCGGCAACGCCGAGGCCTACGTGCGGTTCAACGAGGAACTCGCGCGCGTCCTCGCCGCCACGCGCAAGTCCAGCCGCGCCGACCTCGCGGGCTGACGCGCCCAGGCGGTCGCGCCGGTCAGGAGAAGACGACCGTCCGGCGGCCGTGCACCAGGACGCGGCCCTCCAGATGCCAGCGCAGCCCGCGCGCCAGAACCACCCGCTCGATGTCGCGACCTTGGCGGACCATGTCGCGCACTTCGTCCGCGTGGTCGATGCGGATGACGTCCTGCTCGATGATCGGGCCCGCGTCCAGTTCCGGGGTCACGTAGTGGCAGGTTGCTCCGATCAGCTTCACGCCACGGGCGAAAGCCTGGTGGTACGGGCGAGCGCCGACGAACGAGGGCAGGAAGCTGTGATGGATGTTGATCGCCTTGCCCGCCCAGTGTTCGCACAACTCGGCCGGCAGCACCTGCATGAACCGCGCCAGCACCACCGCGTGCGGATCGTGCGCGTCCACCAGGGCGCGGACCTCTTCGAACGCGGGACCGCGCTCGGCCGGGTCCTTCGGGAACGGCACGTGATGGAACTTCACCCCGTGCGCCTCGGTCATCGCCGCCAGATCCGGATGGTTGCCGATCACCGCCTCGATGGTGGCGGGCAGTTCACCGCTGGCGGCGCGTCCGAGCAAATCGTGCAGACAATGGCCGTCCTTGCTGACCAGCAGGACCGCGCGACGGCGCGCGCCGGAGTCCAGCAGTTGCCATTCGCTCTCCGGCCCCAGTTCCGCCGCCACCCCGGCGAACCGGTCACGCAGCTCCGCGATGCCGAACGGCACCGTCGCGGCCCTGATCGCCTGACGCGTGAAGAACCAGCCGGTATCCGCGTCGGAGTGATACCCCGCCTCCACGATCGAGCCGCCGAACTCGGCGATGAACGACGTGATCCGGGCGATGATGCCCGGCCGATCCGGGCAGCCGAGAGTCAGCACGTAGCGGCGTTCGTCCGAGACGGGTGGAGCGGAACTCATGGGGTTCATCCTCCCAGGTGCACCGCCGGGCATTTGCCGCGCCTTCGCCGAGCGCTCGACAAGGTGTCCCCAAGTGCGATCGCCGTCTATGATTGACGGCAATGAAGGCAATGACGCTATTGCCGTCGACTCGGAGTGGGTGAGTGGATATGGCCAGGCTGACCGTTCGTGATCTACCCGACGAGGTACGCGAGGCACTGCGTGTGCGCGCGGCCCAGCATGGACGCAGTACCGAGGCGGAAGTCCGCGCGATCCTCATCGAAGCCGTCACGCCTGTGGCACAGGTCGAACTCGGGTCGTTGTTGGCGGAGATCGGTCGTGAGATCGAACTCACCGATGACGAGTTCGACGCCCTGAACGCCCGTGACCGACGGCCGATCCCTCCCATGGAGTTCGAGTGATCGTTCTCGACACCAACGTCATCTCCGAACCGCTGCGCAAGGCTCCGGACTCGCGTGTAGTCGCTTGGATCAATGCTCAACCTCTGCGCACTTTGTACCTGTCAGCTGTCACTGTGGCCGAACTCCGGTTCGGAATTGCCGCGATGCCTGCGGGCAGGCGGCGAGACACACTGCGCGACAGGTTCGAAACACGCGTGTTGCCTCTGTTCGCCGAGCGAATACTCGCTTTCGACCTGACCACCTCTGCGGTGTACGCCGAACTCATGGCGGCTGCGCGCGCCACCGGTGCGACGATCGGGACTGCCGACGGCTATATCGCCGCGACGGCCAGCGCCGCTCGAATGGCCGTCGCCACTCGCGATACCGCGCCGTTCCGAGCTGCCGGGGTGCCCGTCATCGACCCGTGGGCCTAGCGCCCGGGCCGTTCGTCTGCGGCGCAGGTCGCCTGTCCCGTATGCGTCCGAGTCGAGTGGTGCTCAGAGGTTGTAAAACGGTTCGGCGTAGTGGAATTCGCCGGCGATCTGGGAGTCGTAGGCCGAGAGGGAGCGGACCTGGAAGTGGCTGATCCACGACGGGTCGTCGGGGGTGATGCCGAGGCGGGCGGCGGGGACGAAACCGAAGCGCGGGTAGAACTCCAGGCTGCCGAGCAGGCCGATCAGTGGTTCGTCGAGGGCGTCCGCGGCGCCGAGCGCCGCGTGCATGAGGGCGGAGCCGACTCCGGCGCCCTGATGGTCGGCGAGAACGCCGATCGGGCCGAGCGCCAGCACGGGGAACGGGCCGACGGCGGCTCTGGTCAAGCACAGGTGGCCGACCACGCTGTCGTGCTCGATCGCCACCAGCGAGAGCGTCGGGATCCAACCCTCGTCACTGCGCAGCTGGGCGACCAGGTCGACCTCGGGCGGGTCGGCGCCGGGGCGGCCACCGGACGCGGCGGCGGGGGCATAGCGCGGTGCGAATGCGCTGCGATGCACCGCCGCGATGGCAGCGGCGTCGTCGACGCGTTCGCGACGGATCAGCACGGTCGTCTCCTCCCGAACGAAGTAGGGCCCATCCGCACACGTTAGTCAGCGACCGTGGCGTCACGTTGTCCGATGCGCCATCAGCTACGAGTGTGCGCGAACTGCCGCCAGGCGCGCAACGGAATTCGATTCCGGTGTGCCAGACTCTCACCCCATGGCAAGTTCCACGTCGCTGACCAGGGCCGAAGTGGCCGCCATGATCGATCACACGCTGCTCGCTCCGGAGGCGACGCCCGCGCAGGTCGGCGTGTTGATCGAAGACGCACGGGCGCTTGGCGTCCTGGCGATCTGTGTGTCGCCGTCCATGTTGCCGGTGCGCGCGCCCGGACTGGTGGTCGCGACGGTCGCCGGATTCCCTTCGGGGAAGCATCATTCGCTGGTCAAAGGCGCCGAGGCGCGGCTCGCGGTGGATCAGGGCGCCGCCGAGGTGGACATGGTCATCGATGTCGGTGCGGCTCGCGCGGGTGATTTCACGGCGGTGCTGTCCGACATCGTCACGGTCCGCGAGGCGATCGGGGATCGGGCGCTGTTGAAAGTGATCATCGAGTCCGCCGCGCTGCCGGACGAAGCGATCGTGCAGGTGTGCCGGGTCGCCGAACGCGCGGGCGCCGATTTCGTGAAGACCTCCACGGGATTTCACCCCGCGGGCGGCGCGAGCGCGCACGCGGTGCGGTTGATGGCCGAGACGGTCGGCGACAGGCTCGGCGTCAAGGCCAGTGGCGGCATCCGGACCGCCGAGGCGGCCGCGGAGCTGATCGCGGCGGGCGCGACCCGGCTCGGGCTGTCGAAATCGCGTGAAGTGCTCGATGGTTTCCCGAGCTGACCGTCAAAGCGCAAGGCCCGGAGGCCGTGCGGCGGTGCGCGTTCAGCAGCGCGTGTCGGAGCCGTTGCCCGCCTGCTCGAGCTGGGTACGCCCGCCGGAGAGGTGGACGTCGACGCCGGAGTCGGTGACCTTCAGGTCGGTCGCCGCCATGCCGAGCGGGTAGCTCTGCAGGCTCTTGGTGAACAGGTCGACGATGCTCTGCACCAGGTCGGAGGGCAGGCCGATGCCGAGCAACTCCGCCGACATCGTCTCCACCTTGACCATGCCGTTCACGATCTGCGGCTTCAACTGGAGTTCGGCGAAGCCGCCGAGCACCGACAGGGTGAGCATGCCGGTACTGGCCGAGGAACTCACCCCGCTGACCATGCCGCCGAGGGTCTCTTTGATCCCCTCGTTGCTCCAGGTGACGTCGGCCGAGGAACTGCCGATCTCGCTGCCGTTCTGGTCGGCGACGTCGACGTCGCGGAAGACGGCGTGCACCACCATCCCGACGGCGGGACCGAACTTGGTGTCGGCACTGTTCACCTTGACCGTCGGCACCTTGCCGTCGATCCAGGTGAGCAGCATCGGCTTGGGCCCGAAGCTCACGTCGATCTTCGACCCCATCTCCTTCTCGAACTGCGAGCTGATGCAGTTCGACACCGTGTGCCTGGCGTAGGCCTCGCCGCCGACCAAGACCGTGGCGAGCAGAATCGCTACCACGGTCAGGGCGATCAGCAGGGTCCGCCGGTTGATCGTCGAGGGCGAGGTTGCGTTCGTACTCATGGCCAAAATTCTTCCCGACCTTTCTGTGCCGTCTCTGAGGAGGTCGTGAGGGGTTCGAATGTGACATGAAGCACAAAAATCGAGCGTAGCCTGATGCCCATGGCCGGCGATGAGGCAAGCCGCGCGATCGGATCCGCGGAACAAGGATGGCGTGTTCTGCGCCGCTGGGCCGGTCGGCACGCCGGTTTCTTCACGACTCGCCAGGTGCTGCGCACCGGGTGCGGAGCGCGGGTGCGAGCAGCCCTTGGCGATGGTTCGGTGACGAGGGCCGGAGTCGGCATGCTCCGGTTGGCCGGGTGGCCGGACGGCCCGCTCGACGAGTACGCGATGTGGGCGGCCTGGTTCGACGGCGCCGCGGTCGTCTCCCATCAGAGTGCGGCGGAGTTGCACGGGCTCGGCAGCCTGTGCCCGCGGTTCCTGCACCTGTCGGCGCGTGCGGGACGTCCGCCGGTGACGCCGCGGCTGGTGGTCGTGCGCCGAACGCTGGCAGGCGCCGACGTGGAATCGGCGGGTGCGTTCCTGGTGACGACGCCGGTCCGCACGGTGCTCGACTTGGCCGAGGCCGATATCGGGCAGTCCGCCTTGAACGAGGTGGTGGCCGACGCGGTCGCGATCCACCGGTGCGCGGGCGAGGAGATCACCGACGCGGGTGCGCGCTTGTCGCCGCGCGCCGCGCGACGGGTATATCAGGCGCTTGCCGTAGCGTGACGAAACCGCGCTAGCTCGTACCGAGCGGCGCGACCGCCGACCACGGCACCGAGAGCACGCTGTCGCGCAGGCGGCGGCGGTAGTGGCGGATCGGGAAGCCTTCCGCGTGCAGCGCCCGCGCCGCCGCGCGCCAGCGGACCCGGGGGCCATATGGTGCCATCGGCGCGGCGTGGGCCCACGCGCGATCGGCGGCGGTCAGCAGCGCGTGAATCGGTTCACCGGGAACGTTGCGGTGGATCAACGCCTTCGGCAAGCGTTCGGCGAGGTCGGAGGGACGCTCGACGGTGAAAGGATCCCAGGCCAGCGTGAGCGAGCGCGGCCCGTCCCGGTCGAGCAGGATCCATGCGCAGCGTCTGCCCAATTCGTCGCAGGTGCCGTCGACCAGCACCCCGTCCGGCGCCAGCCCGGCCAGCACCGTCGACCATGCCTCGCCGACCGCCGCTTCCGGGTACTGCCGCAGGACGTTGAAGGCGCGCACCAGAACCGGCCGCAGCCCGGCCAATTCGAATCCGCCCCGTGCGAAGGTGACGCCGTCGCGGCCGGGCACCACGCGCTGCGGGTCGATCTCCAATCCGACCACGCGCACGTCGGCGCGGATCGTGCGCAGCCGAGCGGCCAGCTCGAACGTGGTCCACGGGCTCGCGCCGTACCCGAGATCGACGACCAGCGGATCGGGCGCACCGCGCAACCGGTCGGCGACGAATTCGTCGTTGATCAGCCAGCGGTCGCTGCGGCGGAGACGATTGACGGCGGTGGTGCCACGAGTGATATTGCCGACCGGCTTGGTCAGCGAGTGGGGTGTTGTTCTTCCAGCCACTGAACCGTGAACTCGGCCTCGCCACGGAACAGGTCGACCAGGTTCACCAGCATCAGCTGTTCCAGGCGCGGACCCACCATGGGGATGAAAACTTTCGCCTCCGACGAGAAGCGCATGGTGCAGCCGGTGTCGGTGGGGAACAGGCGGATGGTGCCGCCGAGGCTGCCGGGGCCTGCGGGAATGGACGCCGAGTACTTGCCGGTGGTCTCCTCCGCGGCGTACGGACTGTAGAACTCCTTGCGAGTGATCACCATGTCCTTGCGCATCACCGTCTGCGCGATTTCCGGCAGCATGTCGCGGGGGAGGACGTGGTGCAGCTCGACCGTGATCCCGTCGTCGCCCGCCTCCAGCCGGACCACCTCGTTGCCGGGGGTGTACTTCCGCATCTCGCCCATCCGCGCGTCCCAGTAATCGCGGTTCGACAGCGCCGCGTACAGCTCTTTTGTGGTGTGCAGCGGATAGCGGGCGGAGTAGTCCAATCGGCGTGCCATGGGCTCACACGTTACTGGGTCCGGCGGCGCCGACCTCGATGGGCGGGTGGAGTGCGGAACTGACACGAAGGCCGGGACCGCGCGATGTGACGTCGAACAGTGACCGTGCTCTCGAGACCGGTCAGTGCGCCGTGAGCCACTTGCCGGTGAACTCCGCCTCGTTCTTCAGCAGTTCGGTGAGGTGCTCGGCGATCGCCTTCTCGATCTTGCTGCCGAACAGCGGAATCTTCACCTCGATGGTGCCGTCGACCGTGGTGACGGCGCCGGAGCCGTCGGCGGCCAACGCGATGGCGCCGCGGACCTCGGCGGGCGCGCCTTCGACGCGGGCCTCGAAGGTGGCCTGGTCCCCGGTCCAGTGCTCGACGCGCGGGATGATCAGATCGCCGGGCCGCACCGCGGTGATCGCGGCGGGGAGCTGTTCGGCGGGGATGGCCTGCACCATCTCGACGCGCACCTCGTCACCGCTGATGGTGACCGACTCCAGCCGGGCATTGGGGCCGCCGACCTCCGCGATGCGATCCTTCCAGTACTGGTCGTTCGCAAACGCCGCGCGCACCGCGGCGGTCGGATGGGTGTAGCGGGCCGTGTACGCCAGCGGTGTAGCCATGGGTCCACACGCTACCGTGTGGCGCTCGAGTCACACGAGTCATGCTGTCGGATCTGCTCGCGGGCGGAGAATGCCAGCGTGTAGCTGTCAGCGCACCCGCTGCTGTTCGGCATTCGAGCTGCCCGAGCGGTGCTATCCGATCCGCTCGCGGGCTGATACACCAGCGTGTAGTTGTCGGCGCGCACGCTACCGTTTAGCATCGTGCGAACTTCACGAGTGGTGCCGTCGGATCTCCTCGCCGATACCGGCGCGCGGCTATGCGCCGACGTGCGGTTGGCGGAGCTGACCACGCTGCGAGTGGGTGGACCCGCCCAGGTCGCCGAATGCGCGACGACCGAAGCGTTGGTCGCGACGGTCCGTGCGCTGGACGCGGCGGGTGTCCCGGTGCTGCTGCTCGCGGGTGGCTCGAATCTGCTGATCGGCGACGACGGCTTCGACGGCGTCGTGGTGCGGATCGCCACCGGCGGCGTCGAGATCGGCGACGGCGGCGTGGTCGCCGAGGCGGGCGCGGACTGGGACGCCGTGGTGCGGGCGACGGTCGAGGCGGGTCTCGGAGGATTGGAGTGTCTGTCCGGCATTCCCGGTTCGGCGGGTGCGACGCCCGTGCAGAACGTCGGCGCCTACGGCGCGGAGGTGGCGAATCTGCTGCGCCGGGTACGCCTGCTGGATCGCGCCAGCGGTGAGATCCGGTGGGTGGAGCCCGCGGAACTCGGTTTCGGTTACCGCACCAGCGTGCTCAAGCACCGTGACGACGCCGTCGTGCTCGCGGTCGATTTCGCGCTGCGCGCAGACGGTTCCAGCGTGCCACTGCGTTACGGCGAGCTGGCCTCGGCGCTTGGCGCCGCGGACGGCGAGTCCCGCCCCGCGGCCGAGGTGCGGGAAGCGGTGCTGCGGTTGCGTGCGGGCAAGGGCATGGTCCTCGATCCGGCCGACCACGACACCTGGAGCGCGGGTTCGTTTTTCACCAATCCGGTGGTCGCGCCGGAGCGGGTGGCCCAGGTGCGCGCCGCGATCGCCGCTCATCTGGGCGACGTCGCGGTCCCGACCTATCCGGCGCCGGACGGAGTCAAGTTCTCCGCGGGCTGGCTCATCGAGCGGGCCGGTTTCGCCAAGGGCTTCCCCGGCGACGGTGCGCCCGCCCGACTGTCGACGAAACACACACTGGCGCTGACCAATCGCGGCGGCGCCAGTGCGGCCGATGTGGTGGCGCTGGCCAGGACGGTCCGCGACGGGGTGGCCGAGCGTTTCGGGATCCGGCTGGAACCCGAACCGGTCACGGTGGGTCTCACCCTCTGACCCGTTGAGGCCGACACCACACGCTGCGTCGACGGGTCGGCGCGCGCGCCGCGCGTAGATTCGACGAAGTGAACCACCGCACGATGATCCGCCGATCGGTTGCCGTGGTGTCGGCCCTCCTGCTCGTGGTCGTCGCTCTGGTGGCCGGTTGCACGATAGACCGCGGCGCCGGAAAGCCGCGTCCCGCTGCCGGTCCGATCGCCAAAGCGACGTTGACCCCCGCCGCCGACGCCACGAACGTCAACCCGACAACGCCGGTCTCGGTGACGATCAGCGACGGCACGATCGATCAGGTCGCGCTGACCAACGTCGCGGGCAAGCAGGTCCGCGGCGAACTCGCGCCGGACCGGCGCGCTTACACCATCACCGAGCCGCTCGGCTACGACGCCACCTACGCCTGGTCCGGCACCGCCGTCGGCGCCGACGGCAAGCCGATCCCGATCGACGGCTCGTTCCACACCCTGAAGCCCAAGAGCACCGTCCCCGCGACCCTGAACATCGGCGACAACCAGGAGGTCGGCATCGCGGCGCCGATCATCCTGCAGTTCAAGTCGTCCGTCACGAACAAGGCGGCGGTGGAGAAGGCGCTCACGATCACCACCGACCCGCCCACCGAGGGCGCGTGGGCCTGGTTCCCGGACGACGGCGGCTCCCGCCTGCACTGGCGTCCGAAGAACTACTGGACACCGGGGACCGCCGTGCACGTCTCGGCCCGCCTCTACGGCCTCGACCTCGGTGGCGGCAACTACGGCGATTCCGATCTGACCACCGATTTCCGCATCGGCCGCAGCCAGATCGTCAAGGCGAGCGCCCCGAGTCACCGCATGCAGGTGGTCCGCGACGGACGGACGGTCTTCGATTTCGCCGTCAGTTACGGCGAGGGCAACGAGGCGCGCAACGTGACTCGTTCCGGTGTCCACGTGGTCACCGAGAAGTACGAAGACTTCATGATGTCGAACCCGCCGTTCTACACCAATGTTCGCGAACGCTGGGCGGTACGCATCTCCAACAACGGCGAATTCATCCACGCCAACCCGGAATCGCTGTCGGCGCAAGGGTCGGCGAACGTCACCAACGGCTGCATCAATCTGTCGCCCGGTGATGCCCAGGCGTATTTCCCCACGTCCCTGTACGGCGATCCGGTCGAGGTGACCGGAACCTCGATCCCGCTCTCGGCCGCCGACGGCGACCTCTACGACTGGACCATCGACTGGGACACCTGGAAAACCATGTCGGCGTTGCGGGGCGCGCCGTCCGCCGTGGTCTCCGCCACACCGCTGCCCCCGCAGCCCGCGGGGGCGCGCTGACCGGGCCTAGCGCACCTTCACGTTCTGTTCTTCGGTCGCGTCGTCGGCGTGTTCCTCTTCGACCTCTCGGTCGGCCTGGCGTTGGGCGCGGACCGCCTCGTGCCGCTCGGCGAGCAGGTCGCGAATCTCGGTCAGCAGTTCGATCTGGGTGGGCTCGGCCGCCTTCGGCGTGCCGAAGCGATTCTTGATCGTCTTCATGGGCAGGATCAGCACGAAGTAGAGCACCGCGGCGACCATGAAGAAATCGATGGCGGCCGTGATGATCGGGCCGACGGCGATGAAGGTGGCGGGCTTGGAGGGGATCAGCTGCACGCCGAGGCCCAGCTGGTTGGTGCTGCCGAACACCGCGAGCAGCGGATTGACGACACCTTTCGTCACCGAGGTCACCACGGAGGTGAACGCGGTGCCCATGACGACGGCGACCGCGAGATCGATGACGTTCCCGCGCATCAGGAACTCTTTGAAGCCCTTGAACATGAGCCGAATCACTCCCATCCGATGTCCTTACGCGTGCGGCTTCTCGGATGTTAACGGCTACGGGCGAACAGCGAAGGCCCAGCGATTCGCGGCCGGGCCAGCGCTGCCGAACGAGTAATGCGCTTCAGCTATGAAGTGCGGCGGGCGAACCGACCCGCGTCGGCCTGGTCGCGCGGCTTGATGATGATCTGGTCCAGATCGACGTGCGCCGGTCGCGACGCGACGAACCCGATGACCTCCGCGATGTCCTGGGCGACCAGCGGATCGATGCCCTCGTACACCTTGGCCGCGCGTTCGGCGTCGCCGCCGAAACGCACCAGCGAGAACTCGGTCTCCACCGCGCCGGGCGCGATCTCGGTGAGACGCACCGGCTGCCCGAGCAGCTCTCCGCGCAGCGTGCGGTGCAGCACGGCTTGCGCGTGCTTGGCGGAGGTGTACCCGGCGCCGTTGTCGTAGGCGGTGAACGCGGCCACCGACGTGACGGTGACGATCAGCCCGTCACCGGAGGCGATCAGCTTCGGCAGCAGCGCCTTGGTGACGCGCAGTGTGCCGAGCACGTTGGTCTCCCACATCCAGCGCCAGTCGTCCAGGTCGGCCTCGGCCACCGGAGCCAGGCCCTTCGCGCCGCCCGCGTTGTTGACCAGCACGTCGACGCGCTCGACCGCTTCGGTGAACGCCCGCACCGACTCGTCCGAGGTGACGTCGAGTTCCAGTGCGGTGCCGCCGATCTCGTCGGCGAGGCGGCCAAGGCGATCGAGCCTGCGCGCACCGACGTAGACGTGATAGCCCTGCTCGGCCAGCTCACGGGCTGTGGCCTCCCCGATCCCCGAGCTGGCTCCGGTCACGACGGCGGTGCGAGTGCTCATGCGAACAGATCCTAGGTGCGCGAGGTTTGCCGGGTCCTGGCGGTCCCGCGAGCACGGTTAGCCTCGGTGCATGGCTATTCGGGACGTGGTGAGCGCGGACGGAACCAACATCGTCTACCGGGTGAGCGGCCCGGCGCACGGCAGGCCGCTGGTGCTGCTGCACGGCTGGTCGGCGAATCTGCGCTGCTGGGGTGGAGCCGCCGACGACCTCGCCGCGCACATGCGGGTGGTCGCCGTCGACCTGCGTGGCCACGGTTACTCCGACGCGCCCGCGGCGGGCTACGACGATCCGAAGAACTGGGCGGCCGACGTCGCGGCGGTGCTGGCGGCCGAGGGCATCGCGTCCGGGGCGGTGCTGCTCGGCTGGTCCTACGGCGGGATCGTGCTGACCGACTACTTGACCGCCTATGGCACCGGCGCCGTGGCGGGCGTCGTCTACACCGGCTCGATGGCGAATATCGGCCCCGGTGTGCCCGGCGCGGCGACCGGCAGCATGATGCGGGAGGCGATTCCGGGCGTCTTCGAGGAGAGCGCGGGGCGGGCGGTGCGCGCCTTCGGTGTGTTCGGCAATGCGAACACCGGACCGGGCGCGGACAAGGGGCCGGACGCGCAGCGCTTGTTCGGGGCCAGTCTCGCCACCCCGCCCGCGGTGCGCAAAGCGCTGTTCTACCGGACCGTCGACAACACCGAGACCCTGCGCACACTGGACGTTCCGGTGCTCGTCCTGCACGGGACCGCCGACCGGGTCGTTCCCGTCGACAACGGCCGCTACATCGCCGAGGCCGTGCCGGACGCGCGTGTGTCGTTCTGGGAGGACGCCCAGCACGGCCTGTTCATCGAGGACCGTTCCCGGTTCGTCGCCGAGGTGCGCGCGTTCATCGAGAGTCTGTGATCGGATTCATGTCTGCTCTGTGATAGCTCTCACTTGCCGCGGATAGCGTGTCTGGGCCGGGGAACGCAACGTGCACTATGGATAGTGTGAGTCAGCGCCTGGACCTACGGCCGAACCGTATCGCCGTGTTATCGGTGCACACCTCACCACTCGCTCAGCCGGGCACCGGCGACGCGGGCGGCATGAACGTCTACGTCCTGCAAACGGCCGTCGAGCTGGCCCGGCGCGGCACCGAGGTGGAGATCTTCACCCGGGCCACCGCGTCGAACGTCCCGCCGGTGCAGGAGGCCGCGCCCGGCGTGCTGGTGCGCACCGTGGTGGCAGGCCCGTTCGAGGGGCTGGACAAGCACGATCTGCCCACCCAGCTGTGCCCCTTCACCGCGGAGGTGCTGCGTCAGGAGGCCAGGCACCTGCCCGGCCACTACGACCTGGTGCACTCGCACTACTGGTTGTCCGGCCAGGTCGGCTGGCTGACCAGGGACCGGTGGCGGGTGCCGCTGGTGCACACCGCGCACACCCTGGCGGCGGTGAAGAACGCCGCGCTGGCCGAGGGCGACTGTCCCGAACCGGCGACCCGCGAGATCGGCGAGAAGCAGGTGATCGCCGAATCCGACCGCCTGGTCGCCAACACCGCTGAGGAAGCCCGCCAGCTGGTGGAACTCTATGGCGCCGACCCCGAGCGCATCGATGTCGTCCCGCCGGGTGCCGACTTGACCTGCTATCGCCCCGGTGACAAGGCCGCCGCCCGCGCCGCGCTCGGGCTGGCCGCCGACGAGCGGATCGTCGCGTTCGTCGGCCGGATCCAGCCGCTGAAGGCGCCCGATGTGCTGGTGCGCGCCGCGGCCGAGGTCTTGCGCGCCGACCCGGAGCGCAAACTGCGCGTGCTGATCGTGGGCGGCCCGTCCGGCAGCGGGCTGGAGCGGCCGGACGCGCTGATCGATCTGGCCGCCGAACTCGGCATCGCCGAGCGGGTCAGTTTCCTGCCCCCGCAGCCGCCGCAACGGCTGGTGCTGGTCTACCGCGCCGCCGATCTGGTCGCGGTGCCGAGCTACAACGAGTCCTTCGGCCTGGTCGCGATCGAGGCGCAGGCCAGTGGCACCCCGGTGCTCGCCGCCGACGTGGGCGGTCTCGGCACGGCCGTACGGCACGAGGTGTCCGGCCTGCTCGTCCCCGGCCACCGCACCGTGGACTGGGCGAACGCGCTGCGCCACCTGCTGGACGACCCGGACCGGCTGCACCGGATGGGCGAGCAGGCCGTCGCGCACGCGGCCAACTTCTCCTGGGCGCACACGGCCGACGGGCTGCTCGCCAGCTACGCCGCGGCCATGGCCGGTTTCCGGGACGAGCGGGCGGCTTTCGGCGGACGCGGCCTGGCGCACAGCGCTGTGCGGGAGGATGCCTACGACCGGGTGTCCGACGACCACACCGGTCTCGCCGCGGAGCGGACGGCCGCCCTGCTCGGCGAGAACAGTCAGGCGAGATCGCGGGCGCTGTGGCGGCGCCGGATGGGAGTGCGCCGGTGAACGAGGTACAGACGACCGCGCGGCTCATCGATGAGACGCTGCGGGACAGGGAGATCGAATACACCCGGCCGGGGGAGGAGACCTTCGTCGTCGTCCTGCCCGGTGAGCGCAAACTGAAGACCACGGTGATGGTCACGGTGGGCAAGCACGGGGTCCGCTTCGAAGCGTTCGTCTGCCGCAAGCCCGACGAGAACTTCGAAGGCGTGTACAAGTTCCTGCTGCGCCGCAACCGCAGGCTCTACGCCGTCGCGTACACCCTCGACCGGGTCGGCGACATCTATCTGGTGGGCCGGATGTCCGCGCACGCCGTCACCGCCGACGAACTGGACCGGGTGTTCGGCCAGATTCTCGAGGCCGTCGACGCCGACTTCAACGTGCTGCTGGAACTCGGCTTCGCCGAATCCATTCGGCGGGAATGGAAGTGGCGCGTCTCGCGCGGCGAGTCGCTGCAGAACCTGCGCGCCTTCGAGCATCTGGTCGATTCCGCCGACAAGCCGTAGCCGGTCGTCGCCCCGTCCGGTTCCCGGGTGACAATCGCAGGTGGCTCGGATCGGCGAAGGGACGGCATTGGCGATTCTCGCTCTGGACATCGGCGCGACGAAGTTCGCGGCCGGGGTGGTCGGCCCCGGTGCCGAGGTGCGCGACGTGCGCCGGGTGGACGTGCCGGACGCGGGTGTGTGGGACGTCTGTCGCGAACTGCTGCGCACGGTCGCGGGGCCGGAACGCGTCAGCGCCGTAGGTATCGGTGCGGCCGGGCCGGTGGATGTGCGCACCGGCGTCACGGGTCCGTTGAACATCCCGGAGTGGAAGACGGGATTCCCGATCGTCGCCGCCGTGCGGGAACTCTTTCCCGCCGCCACGATTCGTTTCGCCATCGACGGCGCTTGTCTCGCGCTGGCCGAACATCGCCTCGGCGCGCTGCGCGGGGTGCCCGACGCGCTGGCCATGACGGTGTCGTCGGGCATCGGCGGCGGGATCGTCGCGGGCGGCAAGGTGCTGCTCGGGCGCACCGGCAACGCCGGGCACGTGGGTCACATCGTCGTGCCCGGGTGGGACACGCCCTGCGGCTGCGGCGGCCGCGGCTGCGTCGAGGCGGTCGCGAGTGGCATGTCGTCGGTGCGCTGGGCGCGCGAGCAGGGTTGGCCCGGCACCACGGGGGTGCGGCTGGCCGCGGACGCGCACGCGGGCGACGAGATCGCCGTCGCCGCGCTGCACCGGGCGGGCACCGCGCTCGGCGCGGCGGTCGCCTCGGCCGCCGCCCTGCTCGACGTCGACCGGGTGGTGATCGGCGGCGGGTTCGCGCAATCCGGTGCGCCGCTGTGGGATCCGTTGCGGGCCGCGGTGGACGCGCACGCCGGGCTGAAATTCCTGCGCGGACTGCGCGTGGATCTCTCCGAGATCACCCACGGGGCCACCCTGGCGGGCGCGGGCGTGCTCGCCGCGGAGCACACCGCCGACGAACCGGTCTGACATCGCGCTTTCGCGCCAGGACCGGGGCGGCGGAGGCGGGAACCGATGCGACCCGGCGCAGCGCGCATGGGAGGATGGCCGCATGACGTACACCCTCGTGCTGCTGCGCCACGGCGAAAGCGAATGGAACGCCCTGAACCTGTTCACCGGCTGGGTGGACGTGCACCTGACCGACAAGGGCATCGCCGAGGGCAAGCGTGCCGGGGAACTGCTGGCCGAGCACGGCATCCTGCCGGACGTCGTCTACACCTCGCTGCTGCGTCGCGCGATCTCCACCGCGAACATCGCGCTGGACGCCGCCGACCGGCACTGGATCCCCGTGATCCGGGACTGGCGGCTCAACGAGCGCCACTACGGTGAGCTGCAAGGCAAGAACAAGGCGCAGGTCAGGGAGAAGTACGGCGACGAGCAGTTCATGCTGTGGCGCCGCAGCTACGACACCCCGCCGCCGCCGATCGACCCGGCCAACGAGTACAGCCAAGAGGGCGACGCGCGCTACGCGGGCATCGATGTCCCGAAGACCGAATGCCTGCTCGACGTGGTCAACCGGATGGTGCCGTACTGGGAGTCGACCATCTCCAAGGACCTGCTGTCCGGCAAGACCGTGCTGGTCGCCGCGCACGGCAACTCGCTGCGCGCGCTGGTCAAGCACCTCGACCAGATCTCCGACGAGGACATCGCGGGCCTGAACATCCCCACCGGCATCCCGCTGCGGTACGAGCTGGACGAGAACCTGCGCCCGGTGCGCCCGCACGAGTACCTCGACCCGGAGGCGGCCGCCGCGGGCGCCGCCGCCGTCGCCGGTCAGGGCGGCAAGTAACCCGCATACCGAGGACTCTCGACGCGCTGTCACCCGCCCGGGTGGCAGCGCGTCGTCGTTTCGATGAGGTGTTGCCGTGCGACACGCCGGAGGGATGCCGGTCGATCCGCGGCGCTATGTCGGCGATTTAAGTTACCCACTATTTCTACCGGCAAGTAAGTAGGTACACTCTGGTCGTTCGACCAGCCGAGAGGTGGATCACGTCCGATGAAGAACGCGCTGCGGGCCACGGTGGCGGCGGTTGCCGTCACGATGCTCGTCCCCTTGCTCGCCGCCGGCGCCGATGCCGTCGCGCCGCCCACCGGCCCGGACGGCGGCGCTGCCGGAGCGGCTTGGACTGCCACCCAAGATGATCCGCAGCAGTACCCGAACATCAACATCCAGTGGGACGTCCCCATCACGATGAGTGACGGAACGGTCCTGAAGGGCAACGTCTACCGGCCCGCGGACGCCTCCGGCCGCCCCGTCGACACCCCTACGCCGACGATCGTCAATCTCACGCCGTACACCAAGCTGGTGTCGAATCTGGCCGATCACGCGCAGTCGATCCCCGGCCTGTCCGACGCGCTGATCGAATTCTTCCGGCAGATCGACATGAGCGGCACGCCGCTGTCCGGCGTCACCGACCTGACGAAGGCGTTCGGCGGGGGCGAACTGCGCAACTTCACCGTCGACCGGCAACTGATCAAGAGCGGCTACTCGCAGGTGGTCGTCGACGTGCGCGGCACCGGTTTCTCTCAGGGCGTCTGGGACATGCTGCGCGGACGCGAACAACAGGACACGCTCGAGGTGATCGACTGGGCGTCCCGGCAGCCGTGGTCCAACGGACGCGTCGGCATGAACGGCATCTCCTATTCCGGGATCAATCAGGTGCAGGTCGCGCAGAAGCGCCCGCCCGCCTTGCAGGCGATCTTCCCGGTCGTGCCGGGCAGCGACCTGGTCAACGACGTGCTCGCACCCGGCGGCGGCTTCGGCTTCAACTTCATCCCGCTGTGGCTCACCGCGGTCAACGGGCTCAAGCTGATTCCCGATCTCGCCTCGGTGCTCAACGGGCAACTGGACACCACGTGGCTGGCCGACCGCGCCCGCGATCCGTTGACCTTCATGGACGTCCTGCTCAACGTCTACACCACCGCGCGCATCGAGGATCTCGACCCGCGCGCCAAGGAACTGCTGACCGACGGCTCCGGCCCGCGCCAGGACTGGCTCGGTGATCCCAGCGGTATCCGGACGCCGACCTTCGTCACCGGCGGCTGGCACGACCTGTTCACCTACTCGGAATCCAAGATCTACAACGAGATTCCGCTGCCGCCGGGCCAGAAGCAGCTGCTGATGGGCAACACCTATCACCTCAACTCGGGCAACGAGTACGGCAAGCCGGGCCTGCCGCCGCGGCTGGATGTGTTGCAGCGCGCGTGGTTCGACCGGTGGCTCAAAGACATCGACAACGGCATCGAGCAGTACGGCCCGATCACCCTGCGTCAGCAGGGCGGTGGCTGGATCACCACCGACTCGTTCGCCGCGTCGACCGCCGCCGCGAATCCGGGGCAGGCGGTGCATCGCAGGATGTACCTGTCCGCCGCCGCCAGCGGCACCGCGAACAGCCGCTACGACGGTTCGCTCGATGCCACGGGCACCGGCGAGCCCGCGCGTCTGACCGTGGCGCCCGGCCTGACCAGCCTGTGTTCCAACGACGCCGCCCAGGGCAGTGCCGGTGTGCTTTCGGTCATCGACGGCTGTGCGAAGGACTCCAGGGTCGAGGAACTCAACGGGCTGACCTTCACCAGCGCCCCGGTCGGCGAGCCGACCACGATTTCGGGGCGGATCGCGGTGCGGCTCAACACCGTTCAAGATGCCGCCGAGGGGTACTGGGTGGTCACGGTGAACGATGTCGCGCCGGACGGGCAGTCCAGCGTGCTGTCGTCCGGTCAGCTCATGGCTTCGCTGCGGGCGATCGATGAGGCGAACAGCAGCAAGTCGGCCAACGGCGACTACACCGATCCGCGGCCGTACACCTCGCTGGAGCAGCGGCAGCCCACGGTCCCCGGCGAGGTGACCACGCTGGACATCGCGCTGCCCGCCACCGAGGCGATCCTGCAACCCGGTCACCGCCTGCGCGTCGACGTCTACGCGGGCAACTTCCCCAAGGGCTTGCCGATCCTGCCGATGCTGATCGACACCGGCTTGCGGCCTCAGCATCTGGAGCTGGACCCCGGCCGTCCGAGCTTCGTCAACATCCCGGTCAGCGGCAATCCGGGCTGGTAGATCCGGGGCGGGTCCGGGCGTGCACCCCGCGCATCGACGTCGCGGGGTATGGGCGAGGGTGCACGCTCCGGCCTCATCGTCGTGCGGTCAGTCGACGACGGCGAACGCGGCCTCCACGGGCGGGAACATCGCGCGGGCGTCGTGCCCGGCGAACCAGAGACCGACGGTGAACACCGACATCGCCTCCAGGTACCGGGCCCGGTGCAGCCCGCCCGCCGGGAGCGCCCGCGATCCCAGGTCTTCCGCCAGCCCCGCGACCACCCGCAGCGCGGCCTCGTCGTCACCGCACAGCGGCACCGCCAGGCGGCGCTCGTCGAAGACGCGCGCCTTCGCCTGCCACACCTCGGCGGCGCACAGGTTGAAGGCCTTCACCACGTGCGCTCCCGGCGCCAGCGCAGCGACCCGTTCCGCGACAGCGTCTTCCGCCAGGACGAAGGCGGTGGCTCCTTCCGGCGCCGCCGCATCCGGGGCGAAGGCGTTGGTGCAGTCGACCACCGTGCGTCCGGCCAGCAGCTCTCCGGTCGCGTGCAGCACCTCCGACAGCGCGGGCACCGGTAACGCGAGCAGCACGACGTCGCCGAACGTCGCCGCGTCGGTGATGCTCCCGGCGCGCCCGCCGATCGAGGCCGCCGATTCCGCCGCGGCGGCGGCGGTGCGGGCGCCGATGAGTACTTCGTGCCCCGCCGCGCTCCAGCCGCCGCCGAGCGCCCGCGCCATCGCGCCCGCGCCGATGATTCCGATTCGCATTCGAACTCCTGACTCGAAATGTGTTCGACGACGACGCTAGGAAATCCGAAAGGCACCCGGAGGTGCGCAACGGCGCTGGCAAGCTGGAGCCGTGAACGCAGTACCGATCGACCCGGTCAGCGCCGAGCGGGTGGAATACGCGCCCTACGGCGACTTCGAATCCGACTGCCCGGCCCGGATGGGTGTGGACATCTTCGGCAACTCCTGGCTACCGGTGCTCGTCTACCTGCTGCGCGAGGGGCCGATGCGTCCGGGCGAGCTGCGCGCGGCCATCGGCGGCATTAGTCAGAAGATGCTGACGCAGACGCTGCGCCGGATGGAACAGATGACGCTGGTGCGCCGGCACCGCTACGCCGAGGCCCCGCCGCGGGTCGAATACGCGCTGACCGAGGCGGGCGTGGACCTGTTGACCCCGATCTACGCCCTGGGCGAGTGGGTGGACAAGCACGGTGCGTCGGTGAACGCGGCCCAGGCCGAGGCCGACGACGAAGAAAACCGGCCGCTCGGTGAATACGAGGCGGATACGTGACGTCGAACAGCGCGTAAACATGCGGCTAACGGGGCCGGAAGGGCCTATGACCTGCGCGAAACTTCGTGTACCCCGCGTTGGCCGACCGGTCGGCGACCGTACGATTCAAGTGTGAGTGTTCCCCAGGCCGTGCTGCTGGCCATCTTGGCGGCTGTCGTCGGCCTGGCAGTCGGCGGGCTACTGATCCCGTATGTGAATGCCAGGCAGGCCGCGCGCAGGCAGGCCGACTCCGGTCTCACCATGTCCCAGGTTCTCGACCTGATCGTGCTCGCCTCCGAGAGCGGGATCGCGGTCGTCGACGAGTACCGCGACGTAGTGCTGGTCAATCCGCGCGCGGAGGAACTCGGCCTGGTCCGCAATCGCCTGCTCGACGAGCGGGCCTGGGCCGCGGTGGAGAAGGTGCTGGCCACCGGCGAATCCGCGGAGTTCGACCTCACCGCCAAGAATCCGGTCCCCGGCCGCGGCCGCATCGCGGTGCGCGGGGTCGCCAGGCAACTGTCGCGCGAGGAGACCACCTTCACCGTGCTGTTCGCCGACGACGATTCCGAACAGGCGCGCATGGAGGCCACCCGGCGCGACTTCGTGGCCAACGTCAGTCATGAACTCAAGACCCCGGTCGGCGCCATGAGCCTGCTGGCCGAAGCTTTGCTGGAATCCGCCGAAGACCCCGACGCCGTGCGACACTTCGGTCAGCGCGTGCTCGGTGAATCCCGCCGCCTCGGCAAGATGGTGACCGAGCTCATCGCGCTCTCCCGCCTGCAAGGCGCGGAGAAACTGCCCGAACTCGAGGTGGTGGACGTGGACACCGTGGTGATGCAGGCGGTCGACCGTTCCCGCACCGCCGCCGAAGCCGCCGGGATCACGGTCAGCACCGACCGCCCGAGCGGGCTCGAGGTGCTCGGCGACGAAACCCTGCTGGTCACCGCCCTGTCCAACCTGGTGGAGAACGCGATCGCCTACTCGCCGGCCGGTTCCCACGTGTCGGTGAGCCGCTCACTGCGCGGCGATCACGTGGCGATGGCGGTCACCGACCGCGGCATCGGCATCGCCAAAGAGGACCAGGAGCGGGTGTTCGAGCGATTCTTCCGGTCCGACAAGGCGCGTTCGCGCCAGACGGGCGGCACCGGTCTAGGCCTGGCTATCGTCAAACACGTGGCCGCCAACCACAACGGGGAAATCACCCTGTGGAGCAAGTTGGGCACCGGATCGACGTTCACCTTGCGCATACCCGCCCATCACGAAGCAGGCGCCGACGACGACCACGACGACGCCGTGGTTGGCACGAATGAAACAAGCCCGCGTCCTCTGGGACCGGGCCGACCGAATGGTGTGGAGGCACGCAGATGACGAGTGTTCTGATCGTCGAGGATGAGGAGTCGCTGGCCGATCCGCTCGCGTTCCTGCTGCGCAAGGAGGGTTTCGAGGTCACCGTCGTCGGTGACGGGCCGTCCGCGCTCGCCGAGTTCGACCGGTCCGGTGCGGACATCGTCCTGCTCGACCTGATGCTGCCCGGCATGAGTGGCACCGACGTGTGCAAGCAGTTGCGCACCCGCAGCGGCGTCCCGGTGATCATGGTCACCGCGCGCGACAGCGAGATCGACAAGGTGGTCGGCTTGGAGCTGGGCGCCGACGACTATGTCACCAAACCGTATTCTGCCCGCGAGCTCATCGCGCGCATCCGCGCCGTACTGCGCCGAGGCGCCGGCGACGAGCTGGAGGGCTCCAACGAGAGCGGCGTGCTGGAAGCGGGTCCGGTCCGGATGGACGTCGACCGGCACACCGTGATGGTGAACGGTAAGCCGGTCACCTTGCCGCTCAAGGAGTTCGACCTGCTCGAATACCTGCTGCGCAACTCCGGGCGGGTGCTCACCCGCGGCCAGCTGATCGACCGCGTGTGGGGCGCCGACTACGTCGGCGACACCAAGACCCTCGACGTGCACGTCAAGCGGCTGCGCTCGAAGATCGAGACGGATCCGGCCAAGCCGGAACACCTGGTCACCGTGCGCGGCTTGGGCTACAAACTGGAGGCGTGAGCGCTCCGCGCGGCGAGAACCCGCAACGGCCGAGAGCACTGCGGTGCTCTCGGCCGTTGCGTTCAGCGGTGTGTCAGGGGACGTAGATCCACGTGGTGCCGAGGGGGGTCTCGGTCTTCTGCAGGGTGATCCAGCCCAGATCGTCTTCCTGCATGCAGTCGTAGAGATCGACGGTGTTGGTACCGCGGCAGGCGATGGTGTGGGAGGTGCCGTACGGGCTCGCGATCAGGAGCTTGCCCGCGGCCTTGGCGTTGACCGCGGCCGGATCGGTGGCCGACACGAACTCCGTGGTGAAGTCGAAGAACTTGTGCGGGTCGCCGTTCGGCTCGGCGTGGGCTACTCCGGTCAGCGAGAGGGCGGCGCCCAGGGCGATGGTGGCCGCGGTGAGAACTTTCTTGGACATAACGGCACATCAAACCCGATCCGGGTAAAGCTCGCATGGCGACGGGGTGAACCGCCCGGCGAATCGGTCCGCCGACCGCGGCCGACCGAGCGCCCGACCGGCAAACTGGTCAGGCGAACGGATCCGTGGATTCGCGCATCCGCTCGGCGTGCACCGTCGCCGGGTGGACGGCGATCAGGCCGAGGCCCTCGCGGCGCTTGCAGTGCCTGGCCAGCTCCGCGTAGGCGGGCGCGCCGATCAGTTCGGTCAGCTCCGGTGCGTAGGACTGCCACACCGGCTTGCTGCCGACATGGGCGTCGGGAGAGCCGGAGCAGTACCAGTCCAGATCGGCGCCGCCCGGCCCCCAGCCGCGGCGGTCGTATTCGGTGATCACGGTGCGCAGGATCTGCACGCCGTCGGGCCGGTCCACCCAGTCCTGGGTGCGGCGGATCGGCAGCTGCCAGCACACGTCCGGCTTCACCTCCAGCGGCTCGATGCCGCGCCGCAGCGCCATGGAGTGCAGGGCGCAGCCGATGCCTCCTGCGAAGCCGGGACGGTTGAGGAAGATGCACGCGCTGTCGAACCGGCGCGTGCGCAGCGCGGGCTCGTCGTCCAGTTCGTCGAGTTCCAGGTAGCCGCTCTTGGTGACTTTGCCCTGCGCGTTGGTCGCCTCGTCCCGCAGCTGCCAGTCCTCGGGTGTGAGCATCTTCACAGCCCGGCTCAGTCGTTTGCGGTCGTCCTCGTCGGAGAGGAACGCGCCGTGCGAGCAGCAGCCGTCGTCCGGCCGGTCGGCCAGGATGCCCTGACAGGCCGGGGTGCCGAACACGCAGGTCCACCGCGACAGCAACCAAGTGAGATCGGCGACGATCAGATGCTCGTCATTTGCCGGATCTACGAACTCGATCCACTCACGGGGAAAGTCCGGATCGACTTCCGGGGCCGGGTCGATCTTCCCCGCTGGTCGGGGCCGGGTCGGGCTGCTCGGTGATGCGCCTACCGTCACGAAATAGGACGCTAACAGTTCAGTCGCCTGGGCTGAAGTGCCGCACCACCCAGTACCGTGTTCATGTGCGGCTTGGGGTACTCGATGTCGGAAGCAATACCGTTCACCTGCTCGTGGTGGACGCGCATCGTGGCGGTCACCCCCTGCCGATGAGCTCGACGAAAGCCACCTTGCGGCTCGCGGAGAACATCGACGTCGCCGGTCGAATCACCGAGGCGGGCGCGCAGCGGCTGATCGACACCGTGGCCGAATTCGCCAGCATCGCCGAGACGTCCAGATGCGTCGAACTGATGCCGTTCGCCACCTCGGCGCTGCGGGAGGCGGCCAATTCCGAGGAGGTACTCGGTCGCGTGCGCGAGTCGACCGGAGTCGACCTGCGGGTGCTGTCCGGCGTCGACGAGGCGCGGCTGACCTTCCTCGCGGTGCGCCGCTGGTACGGCTGGAGCGCCGGGCGCATTCTCAACCTGGACATCGGCGGCGGATCGCTCGAGATGACCAACGGCGGCGACGAGGAACCCGACGTCGCGCTGTCCTTGCAGCTGGGTGCGGGCCGGTTGACCAGGGAGTGGCTGCGCGAGGACCCGCCGGGCAAGCGCCGGGTCGCCGTGCTGCGGGACTGGCTCGACGCCGAGCTGGTGGTACCGGCGAAGAAGCTGCTCGAGCCGGGCAAGCCCGATCTCGCCGTTGGCACCTCGAAGACCTTCCGGTCGCTGGCACGGCTCACCGGAGCGGCACCCTCCGCGGCGGGTCCGCGGGTGCGTCGTACACTCACGAGCTCGGGTCTGCGCCAACTGATTGCGTTCATCTCGCGGATGACGGCGGCGGACCGTGCAGAATTGGAAGGCGTAAGTTCCGATCGGTCACAGCAATTGGTGGCCGGCGCACTGGTCGCGGAGGCGAGTATGCGGGCACTTTCGCTCGATACTTTGGAGATTTGCCCGTGGGCGCTGCGTGAAGGGCTGATCCTGCGCAAACTGGATACCGATATGAATGGTGGACCCGAAGCAACGTACTCAGCGGGCACGGCGACCGGTGACGGTCGGCCCGCGCCCGGCGGCGCGCCTTCGCCGGGCTCGATCGGGACGGTGTCGTCATGAGCGAGGATTCCAAACAGCTGTCGGTCGCGGAACTGCTGGCGCGTAACGGCCAGCAGAGCGGAGGCTCGTCCGGCGGTGGCAGACGTCGCCGCAGTGGCCGTGGCATCTCCGTCGCCGAACTGACCGGCGACCTGCCGGTCATCCGGGACGGCGGTGGCCACTCCGCGCACGCGGCGCCGGATTCCGACGCGGAGGAGCCCGCCTACGCGGCCCCCTCCTTCGATCCGCCCGCGCCGGAACCGGTTTCCTACTCACCCGAGCCGCAGCCCGATCCGTCGTCGTATTCGCCCATGTCGGGCCCGATTTCGATGTACGACCCGCTGGCCGGTTACGCGCAGCCGGACCCGCCGCAGGCCGATCCGCCGCCCGGGCGATCCAACCGGGTCATGCCCGGCCGGGAGATGCCCTCTTCGCGGCACGGCACGTCCTTCGATCCGCTGTCGCCGGATACTCCGGTGTCCGATCTGTTCTCGGTCGCGCCCGGTCCGTACGCCCCCGACCCACTGGCGGGTGTGCCCGAGACGCCCCCGCGCTCGGGGCGCAGGCGCAGGCGGGAGGAACCCGAAGAAGAGGCCACCCAGGTACGGTCCTGGCACGAGGCCCCGCCCGAGCCGTTCGGCCGGGACGCGCTGTCCGACCGCGGGGTCGGTGAACCGGGCCGCAACGGCCACGGAGAGCGGGACGCACCCGGCTTCGGCCGTTCGCCGCTGCCCGAACGCAACGGCGCCAGGGGCGGGCGCGCGGCCAGGCGCAGAGCGGCGGAGGCCGCGGAAGCCGCCGAGGATCTCGGTCCGTCCACCGCGGCCTGGTCCCCGTCCACCGGCGGTTTCGCCCCGGAATCGGAACCGCTGCCCCTTCCGCCGCCGCCCGATCCGAGACCGAAGCCGACCAGGCCCGCTCCGCCCGAGCCGCAGCAGGAGGCACATCGAAGATCAGCCCGCCGCGAGGGCGTCGGCGAGAACGGACTACCGGCCTGGTCGGCCCGCCGGCACAAGCCGCAGGCCGATTCCGCGCCGGAATCCGTCGGCATCCCGACCGCCGCGTGGTCGCTGGCCAGCCAGGATCAGCAGTTGCTCTCCGGCCAGACGGTCGCGGGCGACCTGCTGCGCGACGGCGTCGACCGGGCCGAACGCGGCGCGGCGGCGCGCAACGGCAGAGGCGGTCGCGGTAGGCGTGCCGCGGCCGAGGCCGCGGAACTGGACGGCGTCACCGACGTATACGAGCCGATCGCGCTGGACGAGGACGAAGACGACGAGGACGACATCGTCGACGAACCTCGCGTCACCAGCCGGGCCACCTCGCGCCGGTCCCGGGCCGTCAAGAAGGCGGAGGACGACGAGAACCGGCGCCAGTGGATGATCCTCGGCGGCCAGAGCACCGGCGCCGCCGTCGCGGGCATGCTGCTGTTCAAGGGCTTCGAGCGGATGTGGGAGATGCTCCCCTGGGTCGCGCTGGCCCTGGCGATGATCGTGATTCTCGGCCTGGTGGCCCTCGTGCGGATCCTGCGCAGGACCGACGACATCCTCAGCACGGTGATCGCCGTCGTCGTGGGCATCTTCGTCACCCTGGGGCCACTGGCCTTTCTTCTCAGCACGAACTGAGCATGGAGCAAGTCGTGGCGAATATCGGGCAGGCGAACGAGACCGGGTCGCGTACGGGCGAGGGATCGCCAGGAGATACCGGGGGCGCATCCCGGCCGAGGGAGATCCGGGTGGGGCTCTCGACCGCCTCGGTGTACCCGCAGAACACGGAGGCCGCGTTCCGTTACGCCGCCGAACTCGGCTACGACGGCGTCGAGCTGATGGTCTGGGCCGAGCCCGCCAGCCAGAGCATCGCCACCGTGCAGGCGTATTCGCGCAGATACGGCGTTCCGGTGCTCGCGTTGCACGCTCCGTGCCTGCTGATCTCGCAGCGGGTATGGGGTTCGGATCCGGTGGCCAAGCTCGAGCGCAGCGTGCACACCGCCCAGGCGCTCGGCGCGGGCACTGTTGTCGTGCACCCGCCGTTCCGCTGGCAGCGCCGCTATGCGGCCGGGTTCGCGGCGCAGGTGGCCGAGCTCGAGGAGAGCAGCCCGGTGATCGTGGCAGTGGAGAACATGTTCCCGATGCGGGCGGACACGCTGTTCGGCCGACGCGAAGGCGCGGTGCGCCGACTGGAGCGCCGTGGTGGCCCGGGTCCGGCGCTCACCGCCTTCAGCCCCTCCTACGACCCGACCGACACCGGGTTCCGCCACTACACCCTGGACCTGTCCCATACCGCCACCGCGGGAGCCGACCCATTGGCGCTGGCGGCCCGCATGGGCGCGGGTCTGGTCCATCTGCACCTTGCCGACGGCCGAGGCGCCGCGCACGACGAACATCTCGTTCCGGGCGATGGCACCCAGCCGTGCGTGGAAGTGTGCGCGAGCATGGTCCGCAGCGGTTTCACCGGCCAGGTCGTCGCCGAGATCAACACGCAGAACGCGCGCACGACCAAGGAGCGGGCCGAGATGTTGCATCGCACGCTGGCCTTCGCCCGCAAGCATCTGACCGAGGCCGCCGCGCCCACTCCCGCCGGCGCGCGGCACAGCTCGCCCGAACCACCGATGTGACGCTCGTCGCTACTCCGGTATGTGGCCATGGGGTTGGTCGCCGGTTGCGTTGTACGTTGTACGAACCCGTTGCCGACAGTGTGGTCGCGAGGCCGCGAACGACGCCATCGGGTGCGGTCGACGCAGGACAGGAGTGAGGATGACGACGGAGCTGACGGCCGAATTCGGCCCGGCGGCCACGACCGACGCACCGTTCAGCCAGGTGTGCGCGCTGGAACCGGCGCCGCCGCGGACGCCGGACACCGGCCGCTACCTGGGCTTCATCGACGACATCTGGACCATCGGCCCGAAGGTGCACGGCGGGACGATGGTCGCGGGCAGCGCGGCCGCGGCGACGAATTGGCTGCGCGCCGCCGATCCCGCGCTGGTCGGGATGGCGCCGGTCGCCGCGAGTTCCGATTTCCTCGGCGCGCCGAACCCCGGCGAGGTCGAATACGAGGTGCGCCTGCGGAAGATCGGTCGCCAGATCTGCCTGGCCGACGCCGACCTCGTCCAGAACGGCCGCGTCCTGGTGCGCACGGCGCTGACGTTCAGCCGCCTCGACGACGCCAACCCGATCTACGCGCCCGAGCACTCCGACATGCCCACGGAGCCGCCCGCCGATGCCATCGGCTACGAGCCCGGCTCCCAGATGGGCGACATCGTGCACGTCGGCCGAGGCGCCGACATCTATCTCGACCGCGACTGGGCCCGCTTCCTCGCGGGCGCGAAGGGCGAGCCGCGCCTGCGGCTGTGGATTCGTCCGCGACCGGGCGACGAGCAGGACCCGGACGTCGCGATGTACTTCGCCATGATGAGCGCCGACATGAGCCCGCCGGTCCCGATGAACCTCGGCCACTTCGGCTGGGCGCCCACCGTGCAGATGACCACCTACCTGCGTCGTAGGCCCGCGCCGGGCTGGCTGCGGATCGTCGCCACCACGCACGAGGTGGGCGAGCGCATGTTCGACGAAGATCAGCTGGTGCTGGACTCGACCGGCGCGGTCGTGGCGCAGAGTCGTCAGCTGGCGCTCGTTCCCCAGCGCTGAGCCGCCGCGCGCGCCGTCTAGCCTTGAGGCCCATGACGAGAATTGCGGTGATCGGTGGCGGGCGCATCGGGGAGGCGTTGGTCGCCGGGTTGCTGGAGTCCGGGCGGCTGACCAAGGATTTGGTCGTCGTGGAGACGCATCGGGAACGGGCCCATCAGCTCGCCGACCGCTTCGGCGTCCGGGTCACCGACGACCTCGCCGATGCAGCGGTCGGCGCGGATCTGCTGGTGATCGCGGTGAAACCGGGCGATGTGGACGCCGTGCTCGCGCCGCTGGGCAAGGCGGAGATCGGCAGCGACCGCGATCAGGTGCTGGTGTCGCTTGCCGCCGGTGTGCCGACCGCTCGACTGGAGGGCAAAATGCCCGCCGGGTTCCCCGTGGTGCGGGTGATGGCGAATACGCCGATGCTGGTGGGGCAGGGGATGAGCGTCATCGCGCCGGGGCGCTATGCGCGCGAGCGGCATCTGGAACTGGTGGCCGAGGTGCTCGGCGCGGTCGGCAAGGTGGTCACCGTGGTGGAGAGCCAGATGGACGCCGTCACCGCGGTGTCCGGATCCGGGCCCGCCTACTTCTTCCTGGTCGTCGAGGCCTTGGTGGACGCGGGCGTCGGGCTCGGGCTCACCAGGGATGTGGCCACCCAGCTCGTCGTGCAGACCATGGTCGGCTCGGCCGCCCTGCTGGACAGTTCGACCCAGACCGCGGCGGAATTGCGCGCCGCGGTGACCTCGCCCGCTGGCACCACCGCGGCCGCGATCCGCGAACTCGAGCGCGGAGGACTACGCTCGGCATTCTGGGAAGCCCTCTTCGCATCGAAGGAACGGTCGGTCGAACAGGGCGCATCAGCGGAGTGACCGGTCTGTTTAAAATCGGAAAACCCGATTTCTCACACCCGTCGCAGTAACACCACTGGTCCCGCTAAGCTTCAAGGAGCACGTGCGTGTCTGTTCCGCCGGTGGGGAAGCCGGCGGCGCGGACGTGCCGGAGGTCAATGGTGCAATGATGTCTGCGAACAAGATGTCTGCGAATTCCGGAGCGTCCGGCGGCTCCGGTCCCGCAGCAGGTCGGGGGAATTCCCGCGCACAGCGTGAGGCCGCGACACAGGGGCAACCTGTACTCGGCGGCGGCACCCAGTTTCTCACCGTCGCCGAAGTGGCGAGTCTGATGCGGGTGTCCAAGATGACGGTCTACCGGCTCGTGCACTCGGGCGAGTTGCCCGCCGTGCGTGTCGGGCGATCGTTCCGGGTGCACGCCAAGGCGGTGCACGACTATCTGGAAACGTCCTATTTCGACGCCGGATGAGGCGGTTTCGGTACCGCTGGGGCGTGACGGTACGATAGCTCCTCGGTTCGTGTTCGCCCGCCGGTGGCATCGTTGTTCGTTGCCCCGTGGTATCCGGCGGCGCGAACACGGGGCGTGAGGCTTGCCGAGTGACCCCGGCCCGTCGGCCGGGGCGCGGCAGACGGGCGTCCGGCAATCGCGCACGGGCAGCGTGCGCGCCGAGTAGAGAGAACGCGAGGACAACCCTATGGGTTCTGTGATCAAGAAGCGCCGCAAGCGCATGTCGAAGAAGAAGCACCGCAAGCTGCTTCGCCGCACGCGTGTTCAGCGGCGCAAACTCGGCAAGTAGGCATCGCTGCGTGGTAGCTGCGCGAGCCCGTCACCAATAGGTGACGGGCTCTTTTATTTGAAACTTGAAATTTTGGAATCACCGTTTGTATCACGTGACTGAAGTCATCGTTAGATCCTGGTTAATACTCTCGGTGCGCGGGTAGGTAACCGCTACGCTGGGCACTGGGAATAATCACAAGGGCGGCTGGCAAGGGAAAGCGGGTGCCGGTGAGTTCTGAGGGTCGGGAAGTGTACGCGCCGAAGGTCGTGCTGGTCACCGGGGCCAGCCGGTTCTTCGGCGGCACGGTCGTCGCCCGCCTCGCCCAGCAACCCGCGATCGAGCGGATCCTCGCCGTCGACACGATGACGCCGAGCCGAGAGTTGCAGCGGCGCATGGGCCGCGCGGAATTCGTCCGGGCGGACATTCGAAATCCGTTGATCCGTAAGGTGATCGATGGTGGCGAGGTGGATACCGTGGTGCACACCGCGCTGCTGACGCGCCCGCCCGCGGGCGGCGGTCGCGCGGTGATGAAGGATTACAACGTCCTCGGCGCGATGCAGCTGTTCGCGGTGTGCCAGAAGGTGGCTTCGGTGCGCCGGGTGGTGCTGCGCTCCTCGTCGGCGGTTTACGGTTGCAGCGCCAAGGATCCCGCGAAATTCACCGAGGAAATGAGCGCGCGCACACCGCCGCGCGGTGGCTTCGCGCGGGACATGATCGATATAGAGGGTTATGTTCGCGGGCTGGCCCGGCGGCGCCCCGATATCGCCACGTCAATTCTGCGATTCGCCCCCATCGTCGGCCCGCGGCTGGCCGCCCGCGGCGCGCAATATCTGCGTTCGCCGGTGACCCCAACCGTATTCGGCCGGGACGCCAGAATGCAGCTGCTGCACGAGGAGGACGCGGTGGCCGCGTTGACCCACGCGGCGCGCGGCGCGGCAGGTGGCACGTACAACATCGCGGGCGACGGCGCGCTGTCGCTGTCGCAGGCGGTCCGGCGGGCGGGCCGGATCGAGTTGCCCGTTCCCTTCACGGTGTTCCGCACCGCGGGTCGCCTGCTCATGGGCCCGGTGCTGCGGGAGTTCTCCGCCGAACAGCTCGACTATTTCCACTTCGGTTGTGGCCTGGACACCACGCGCATGCGCACCGAATTCGGGTTCGTGCCGCGCTGGACGACGGTGCAGGCATTCGACGACTTCATCGGGGGCGCAGCGTTGCGGCCCGTGGTCGATCCAGCGTGGATCGACGCCGCAGAACACAAACTGCTCGGCCTGCTCGGGGCCGGTACGGGAGCACACCAATGAACGACGTAGCGAAAGTCATCCGACTCCACGACCTCCAGATCGAGGCGCGCCAGCGGCCGGCGCCACGCAGGCTGGCCGCTTCGAGTCCGGTGACGTCGCTGGTGGAGCGGCGCGCGGCGGTCGCGCCCGCCGCGCCCCAGTCGCTGTCGGGCATGCTGCGCGGCGCGCTCGGCAAGCAGATCTCCAAGACCGCGGATTTCGCGCGCCGCAGGCTCACCGGCGACTACCAGGTCGACGAGTTCGGTTTCGACGAGCATCTGCTCGAGTCGGTCATCCTGCCCGCCCTGCGTCCGCTGTCGGACCTGTGGTTCCGGGTGGAGGTCAGCGGCATGGACAATCTCCCGGAAGCCGGCGGCGCGCTGATCGTGGCCAACCACGCGGGCACCGTGCCGATCGACGGTCTGATGCTGCAGCTAGCCGTGCACGATCGGCATCCCAAGCAGCGCGCGTTGCGCTTGCTGGCGGCCGACCTGATCTTCGAGACGCCGGTGCTCGGGGTGCTGGCTCGCCGGGCGGGCCACACGCTGGCCTGCCGGGAGGACGCCGAACGGCTGCTGCGCTCCGGCGAGCTGACCGGCGTGTTCCCCGAAGGGTTCAAGGGCGTCGGCAAGCAGTACACCGATCGCTACAAGCTGCAGCGCTTCGGTCGCGGCGGCTTCGTCGCCGCCGCGGTGCGCACCGGCGTGCCGATCATCCCGTGCTCCATCGTCGGCTCCGAGGAGATCTACCCGAAGCTGGCCGACCTCAAGCCGCTGGCCCGGCTCCTGGGTCTCCCGTATTTCCCCGTGACGCCGCTTTTCCCGCACCTCGGCCCGCTGGGGGCGGTGCCCCTGCCGTCGAAGTGGTACATCGAATTCGGCGCCCCCATCCCGACCGCGCCGTACGAGCCCGAGGCCGCCGACGACCCGATGACCATGTTCGAGGTCACCGACCAAGTGCGCGAGACCATCCAGCAGACGCTCTACAAACTGCTCACCAAACGCCGCAACGTTTTCACGGGGTAGCGGATGCGCTAGTGACCGTCGCGGGGGGGGGGTTGCGCCCCCCCCCCCGCCCCCCCCCCCGCCCCCCGGGGCCGGGGGGGGGGGGGGCCGCAAATTTCGGCCGGTCGGCCGGGTAGGGAGTCGCGGCTAACC